>DGBL01000053.1:31975-40704 GCA_002384315.1 Micrococcaceae bacterium UBA4005
CGGGTCACTGGATTGAGTAAGCTGGCGCGGCTGGTCGAAATATTCGCCCGCAGGCCGCAGGTCCAGGAGCGGCTGACTACCCAGATCGTGGACGCCCTCATGGAGCATCTCGAGCCAAAAGGTGCGATCGTGGTTATCGAATGCGAGCACATGTGCATGTCGATGCGCGGCGTGCGCAAGCCGGGGGCTAAGACAGTCACCTCGGCGGTGCGGGGCCAAATCCGCGAGACGGCGACCCGTGCCGAAGCCATGAGCCTGATACTCGGAAGATAGGACACGCCACCGCATGGATTCACTCGCAGCAGCACCAGGGACAGGGCCGGCCACTTCGCCGTTGCCGGTCATCAGGCCGGTACGCGCGGCGAAGAAATTCACGGACCTGCCCTCGGACCGGGCGCTGGTGATGGGAATCCTCAACGTCACCCCGGACTCGTTCAGCGATGGCGGCAAGTACGCCTCGACCGACCAGGCGATCGCCCATGGGCTACGGATGCTCTACGCCGGCGCGGACATCATCGACGTCGGCGGCGAATCCACTAGGCCGCAAGCCCTGCCCGTGTCCATTTCCGATGAGCTCTCCCGCGTTTTGCCGGTAGTCAAGGCGTTGGTCAAGGCCGGCGCCCTCGTGAGTATCGATACGACACACGCCCAGACCGCTGCGGCAGCCCTCGACGCCGGGGCTGGGCTGGTCAACGATATCGCCGGCCAGGAATACGACCCGCAGATGCCAGCGCTCATCGCCGACCGGAACGTACCCTATATTCTCACCCATCGGCGCGGAACCGCGCAGACCATGGATTCACTCGCCACCTACGCGGATGTCGTTGGTGAGGTGATCTCCGAGCTCACTGCCCTGCGGAACACCTTTATTGCTGCCGGGGTCGCCCCGGAGCAGCTGATCCTGGACCCGGGGCTGGGGTTTGCTAAGGCCGACGGTCACAACTGGGAGCTTCTGCGGTCGCTGGACCGCCTGACCGGCCTCGGGCACCGCGTGCTCGTAGGCGCCTCCCGCAAACGCTTCCTTGGAACTCTGCTTGTCGCTGCAGGTAAGGCGGCCGCCCCGGAAGAACGGGACCACGCCACACTCGCTGTGTCCACGCTTGCCGCATCCCAGGGCGCCTGGGCGGTCAGGGTTCACGACGTCGGACCCACAGTGGACGCGCTCAAGGCCGCGGCCGCGTGGGCTGGTTAGGCGCGCGTTGAACGTCGAGCAGCGGCCGCCGGAGGGATCCGACACTATCGCCGTCACCGGTATAACCGCCACAGGATTCCACGGAGTATTTGAGCACGAACGCACGAACGGTCAGCAGTTCGTCGTCGATGTCCTCCTGTACCTCGATCTCCAACCCGCCGCAGTCGGCGACGACCTGACCCGCACCGTGCACTACGGGGATCTTGCCGAACGGGTCCACGCGCTTATCGCTGGCGAGCCGCGCAACTTGATCGAGACCCTCGCGGAAAATATCGCCCAGTGCATCCTTGACGAATTTCCGGTGGGCGCCATCGACGTCACCGTCCACAAACCCGCTGCCCCAATCAACGTACCCTTCGCCGATGTTGCCGTGAGTATCCATCGGCGCCAGCGATGACGGGTACAGTCCGTTCAGTCCTGGCGCTCGGGAGCAATCTGGGGGTGAGCAGCGAGACGCTCAGCCTCGCGGTGGCCGATATCGTCGATTCGCCGCGAGTGCGCTTGCGCGCAGTCTCCCCCGTTGTGCGCACCGCACCCGTGGGCGGGCCGGAACAGCCCGATTACCTGAACATGGTGATCGAGATTGATACGGATCTGCGCCCACATGAGCTGCTGGCGCATTGCCAGCAGGTGGAGAACAAGCATCTACGCCAACGCGGAGTTCGCTGGGGCCCACGTACCCTGGATATCGACATCATCACCTATGGTGAGTTGGTCTGCGCGGATGAGAAACTGACAATACCGCACCCGCGGGCAGCTGAACGGGCATTCGTGCTCCAGCCGTGGGCATGGATGGATGTCACGGCGACCCTGGCGGGCCGGCCGGTCACCGAACTGGCCGCCGCGGCTGAGGACCTGCAAAGTCTCCAACCATTCGAGGAAGTATAAGCCCGGTGACAACCATACGGATTAGCTGGCTTGGCGCACTGGCCCTGGCCGCCGGTCTGCTTGGATGGGTGACGAACTGGTGGATGAGCCGGAACGGATTCCCTACGCCGGTGCTGCACCTAAGCTCCCTATTCACTCTCGCGGCGATTGTCGTGGTGACCCTCGTCCTCGGGATGAGGGTAAACCGTTGGCGCAACGGCGAACGCAAGCGCATGCTAGACCCGCTGCTGGCCACGCGTACGCTTGTGCTTTCCCAGGCCACGGCCTACGCTGGCGCGCTGATCCTCGGCTGGCATCTGGGTATTCTCCTCGATCAGGTCGCGCTGGTGTCAGTGCGGTCCACTCTCGTACCGGTATGGAGTTCAGTTGCGCTGATCGCCGGTGGCATAGTGATGATAGTTGTTGGCGTGCTGGTGGAAGGTTTCTGCCGGCTTCCCCCGGATGACGACGGCGGCGGACAGGAAGCGAATGAGGGCGAGTATGCGTAGCGAACCCATAGATCCCGCCGGGATTGAATGGACGCGCGTCTCGCCGCGGTATCTGCTCGTGCGCGTCGTCGGATGGGCCGCTGCCACCGCGGGCTTCACGGTGCTGGCCTGCGTACCCCTTCTGCTTCGGCTCACCGACCTTTGGCGGACGGTGCCAGCGGCGCTCGCGTGGTCCTTGCCTGCCGCCGTCGTTCTCGTGGCCGCTGTGCGCGGGGCCCTGATGTGGAGACAGGTACGGGCCATCGGGTACGCCGAGCGGAACGAGGATTTGCTGATTCGTAGCGGGGTCCTGTTCCAGCGCACCATGGTGGTGCCTTATGGGCGGATGCAGTATGTGGATATTGCTGTGGGGCCGGTGGAACGCGCGCTGGGGCTGTGTACCGTGAAACTGCATACCGCATCTACCGAAACCAATGCTGTTATTCCCGGTGTCCCCGCTCTCGAAGGCGCCCGCCTGCGCGAGCAGCTCTCCGCCCGCGGAGAAGCGCGGTTGGCGGGGCTGTGAGCTTTCCGCCCCAGGGCACTAGTCCGGATCAGGAACACGAGGCACCGGCGCCGGTTTCCCCCACGACCCCAGTTTCACCCACGGCTGGGGACCATCCATGGCAGCGGGTGCATATTGCGACTCCGCTGGTGCGGGGCTGGATCGCGCTGGTGGCGATAGTGTTCGTGGTCGGCAGGGAGATTCTCGAAGGATTCCTCGGGGGGCGCTCGTCCGCGGAACTGCCGGAGTTCGCGGTCACTGGATGGGCGGCTGCCGCAGTGGCAGCTGCGGTGCTGGCGATCGCGTGCGGATTCGCAGTGTCTTGGTATTTTACCCGGTACCAGCTCACGCAGAAAGACATCCGGGTCAGCTCCGGGGTGCTTTTCCGGCAGCACCGCCAGGCGCGGCTGGACCGGGTCGAGGCGATCGAGGTGGCGCAGCCGCTGCTGGCACGGATGTTCGGGCTCGCGGAACTTCGCTTTGATGTTGCCGACGCCGGTGAATCCGCTGTGCGGCTCTCGTTCCTCAAGGTCGACGCCGCCCGGACGCTGCGGGCGAAGATCCTAGCCCGCGCCAAAGGACCAGGCTCCGGCGTCGAACACCCGGACACGGAGCAGGAGACCCCGGAGCATCTGGTGGTGGTGATCCCCGCAGGCCGGGTGGTCGGTTCGGCCCTGCTGTCCGGCTCCGCGATCACCCTCCTCGCCGGAGCACTCGTCATCCTCCTGATCACCGTCATCTCCGACGTGAGATTCCTCCCACCGGTCCTTATTCCGTTGGTACTGGGCGTGATTGGGGCGGCCTGGGGAACAATCAATACCGGCATGAATTTCCGCCTCGCCGTCGCTGCAGACGGGATCCGGGTACGGTACGGATTTCTGGATACCCGTGCGCAGACCGTGCCGCCCGAGCGAATCCAGGCGATAGGTATTACGCAGCCACCGTTGTGGAAAATACCGGGCTGGTACAAGGTCAGCGTCAATGTTGCCGGTTATGGCCAGGATGGAAGCGACACCGGGGCGGCCCGGTCGACTCTGCTTCCCGTGGGCACGCAGGCGGAGGTGCTAAGGGTTCTCGCCTTGGTCTTACCCGACCCGGGGACTGCTGATCCACTGGCGGTATTTACCGCCGGCCTGGACGGACAGGACCAAACGAACGGATTCCAGACCATGCCGCGCCGCGCCCGGCTGCTCACGCCGTTGTCCTGGCGGCGGAACGGTTTCGCCGTCACTGAAACCGCGCTGCTGATGCGATCCGGAGCACTGTGGCGCTCCCTCGCTGTGGTGCCCCACGCACGGATCCAATCCCTGTCTTTGCATCAGGGCCCACTTGACCGCCGCCTGCGGGTGGGCGAAATGCGATTCCACACCTCACCGGGACCAGTCAACCCGCGCATCACACACATCGACGACGCCGCCGCTTGGGAACTTTTCCACGCCCAGGCTGCGCGGGCAGCCGATGCCAGACAAGTCAGTAGTCCAAGGACGGAGCGCAGATGAATACCAGTGCAGCATCACCCAAGCCAGGGAGGCTGGGCATCGGCGTTATCGGAGCGGGGAAAGTAGGTGCGGTCCTCGGCGCAGCGCTGCGCGCTGCCGGGCACGCCGTCGTCGGCGTTTCCGCAGTATCTGAAGCCAGCCGCGAACGCGCGGAAAACCTCCTACCGGGCGTGCCGGTCCTAGAGATCCCGGACATTGTAGAGCGGGCGGAGCTGGTGCTTCTTGCGGTGCCCGACGACGCCTTGGCCGGACTCGTCGAGGGCCTGGCAGCGACGGGCGCATGGCAACCCGGCCAACTGGTTGTGCACACCTCGGGCAGGCACGGTACCGCGGTGCTCGAACCGGCACGGGGCAGGGGAGCTATCCCGCTGGCAGTTCACCCGGCGATGACGTTTACGGGGATGAGCCTCGACTTGCGACGGCTGCCTGATTGCGCGTTCGGTATCACTGCCCCCGCCGCAGTATTGCCGATCGCCCAGGCTCTCGTGGTGGAGATGGGCGCCGAACCGGTCGTCATCGCCGAAGCGGACCGCCCGCTTTATCATGCTGCGCTCGCCCACGCGTCCAACCACCTGGTGACAATCGCCTCCCAGGCTGCCCAACTACTGGGCGCAGTGGGTGTGGAACGCCCCGATCGCGTATTGGGTCCATTGATGAAAGCCTCGCTGGAGAACGCGCTGTCCTCCGGGGAGGGGCTGCTCACCGGGCCGATAGCCCGGGCGGATGCCAGGACAGTCCGGGCCCACGGTGAAGCGCTCGCCGAACACGGAGTGCGCGATGTCGTGGAGGCTTACCGCGGGATGGCGAAGGCCACCACCAGCCGGGCGATGGCCCGGGGAGTGCTCAGTGCAGAGCAGGGCGAAGCGCTGCTGGACGCCCTGGCGGACGCGCCGGGTCCGGAACGGGGCGTGGAACGATGACTCCTCATGCGAAGAAACCCCAACTGGTCACGAACCCGTCCGAGCTCCGGACCGCGCTTGCCGAGCGGTTGGGTAAGCACCCGGCTGATGGGGCATCACTTGGGCTGGTGCCGACAATGGGCGCCCTCCATGCCGGGCACGCCGCCCTGGCCGCCGCGGCCGCCGCAGCGAATGATGTGGTTGCGGCCACGATCTTCGTCAACCCCCTACAGTTCGGCGAGCCGGCGGATCTCCAGCGTTACCCCCGCACGCTGGAGGACGACGTCGCGCTTCTAGGCAGCTGCGGGGTCGATATTGTCTTCGCTCCCGAAGTCAAGGACGTCTACCCCGGCGGCCAACCGCTGGTCACCGTGAATGCCGGAGCGTTGGGGACCATGTTCGAAGGCGCTGCCCGGCCGGGGCATTTCGACGGAATGCTCACTGTCGTCGCCAAACTCCTCCACCTTGGCGCGCCTCCGGCTGACGCCGCCTACCGGGCCTATTTCGGTTGCAAGGACGCCCAACAGTTGATCCTCATCAGGAGGATGGTGCACGAGCTGAACTTTCCGGTTGAAGTAGTGGGGATTCCCACTGTCAGGGACACGGACGGCCTAGCGCTCTCAAGCCGGAACAGGTTTCTCTCCCATGCTGATCGCCAGAGCGCACTTGTCCTGCAACGTGCGCTGCGGTTGTTGAGCGGGCGAGCCCTTCGGCGCGAGCCGCTCGATCTCGATTCGGCGGTTGCACTCGTAGAGAGCGCTCCGGGAGTGGAATTGGATTATTTCGAGGTTGTCGACCCGGACTCGCTGGATCCGCTGGCATTCAACTGCCGGCAGACGCCATTCACCGGCGAAGCGCTCGCCATTATCGCTGCCCGGGTGGGTCCGGTTCGACTCATCGACAACATGAGCCTTGCGGCCGGATGAGTGTTGGCTCGCGTGCCCGTAAACTTGGGTATCGTGACCACAGACAACGCCCTGACCACCGACGAGCTTTCCGAACAGATGCGGATCCGGATTCAGAAACGTGCCCGCCTGCTGGAACAGGGCAAAGAGGCATACCCGGTCCGGCCTGAACGCACCCACTCTCTGGCGCAGGTCAGGAGGGACCACGAGGGGTTGGAACCGGGTGCGGCTACGGGAACGGTCGTGAGCCTGGTGGCGCGAGTTGTCTTTATGCGCAATACCGGCAAACTGTGCTTCGCCACCCTGCAGGAGGGATCCGGGGCCCGGCTGCAGGCCATGCTCAGCCTCGCCGAGATCGGCCCGGAATTGCTCGCCGACTGGAAGGCGGACGTCGACCTGGGCGACCACGTGGCGGTCCGCGGCGAGGTGATCAGCTCCAAGCGTGGCGAACTGTCCGTCATGGTCTCCCACTGGGAGATGGCTTCGAAGGCCCTTCGCCCCTTGCCGACCCTGCATACGGAGCTCAGTGAGGAAACGCGCGTCCGTCAACGCTACGTTGACCTCATGGTGCGGGAAGAGGCCCGCGATATGGTCCGGACCCGGGCTACCGTCACCCGGGCGATCCGGGAAACCCTGCACCGGTTGGACTATGTCGAAGTGGAAACACCGATCCTGCAACTCGTGCATGGCGGTGCTGCGGCACGGCCATTCGAAACCCACCTGAACGCTTTCGACCAGAAAATGACGCTTCGGATCGCACTCGAGTTGTATCTCAAACGCGCAGTGGTCGGCGGAATTGATCGGGTCTACGAGATGGGGCGGATATTCCGCAACGAGGGCGTCGATTCCACCCATAGCCCAGAATTCACGATGCTTGAATGTTATGAGGCCTTCGCCGACCAATTTGTCATGGCCGAACGTATGCGCGAAATCATCCTCGCCTGCGCGGACACACTCGGCTCCCGGGTGGTGGAAACCCCCAAAGGAATCATTGACCTTGACAGCGAGTGGACTTGGCTGGGCGTTTATCCAGGTCTTTCCAACGCTGTTGGGCAGGAAATTACACTGGATACGGATATTCCCACACTGCAGTCCATTGCTGCCCGTCACAATGTTTCATTCGACCCGTCGTGGGATGCGGAGAAACTGGTTCTTGAACTATTTGGGGACATCGTCGAACCCACGCTGCTGCAGCCCACCTTCGTCTACGACTATCCGCCTTCCGCGCAGCCACTCGCTCGTGAGCATCGGGAAAACCCCCGGCTGATCGAGGCCTGGGACCTGATTATCGGCGGAATGGAACGCGGCACTGCATTTTCCGAACTGATTGACCCGGTGATCCAGCGCGAACGGCTCATGGATCAGTCGCGCAAATCCGCCGCAGGCGACGACGAAGCGATGCAGTTGGACGAAGACTTCCTGCGCGCGCTGGAATACGGTGCACCACCTATGGGCGGAATCGGCCTCGGATTGGATCGGCTGGTCATGCTTTTTACCAACGTGGGTATCAGAGAATCGATTTTGTTCCCCGTTCTCAAGCCGGAAGTTGGTTAGGCCCATGGAATACCTCGCAGTTCTTTTACCGTCCGCGTCCCTGGCAGTTCTCTTTTATTTTGTTATTCGATCCATCTTTAATGCGGACCGGACGGAACGCCAGGCTCGGGCCGAGGTGGAATCCACCCTGCAGGCCGGAAAGCGGCCAGATGAACCTGGCGATGGGTCGCCTGCGGATTCAACGCAGCCTGAAAAATAGGTATCGGCGTCATTCAATTCAATTAACTTTGACTTGCACTGCAGACTGATTCATAATTAGCCTGTCTGGGGGAATAACAATCGTTTAAAACATCCTGGGAGATTTCTGTGGCGCAAAAAGTAAAAATCATTCTGATTGACGATATTGACAACGGAGAAGCGCAGGAGACAGTGCGCTTCGGGTTGGACGGCGCGCAGTATGAAATCGACCTGTCGGACTCGCATGCAGCGGAGTTGCGGGCTGCGCTGGCACCGTATGTCTCCGTCGCCCGCAGGAGCGTGGCGACTAGGACTCGCACCGCAGCGCCAGCGTCACGGAATCAGGAAGCGGCGTTGGTTCGCGAGTGGGCCAAGGCAAATGGCTTCGAGGTATCTGCCCGTGGCCGTGTGAACAGTGAGATTGTCGAAGCCTACCGGGCCGCACAGCGCTAACAGTCGGCTTTTCTCGCCTGTGGCGAACACGGACCCAAAGCACTCCAGCGACACGTAGCATCGGAATACGCGTTAGCTAGGAGTGTGTCTCATGTTTGAGAGATTTACAGATCGTGCCCGTCGAGTTGTGGTGCTGGCCCAAGAAGAGGCCCGCATGCTCAACCATAATTACATCGGCACCGAGCACATC
>DGBL01000021.1 GCA_002384315.1 Micrococcaceae bacterium UBA4005
GGACAGGACAGGTCTGCGCTATTCAGGCCCGGAGATCGGCTGGACTCCACGCCAGCAACCCTTCGGCGCGGGGTCGGACCCCTCGAACATCGTGGACGCTGGCTATGCGATCGGCTCCATCCAAATTCCGGGCGGCAAAGAACCGATTGTGCTGCACCGGGACGCAGTCTCCGGCGGCGGCTATGCCATGGTTGGGACCGTCATCAGCGCCGATATGGACCTGCTGGCGCGCAGTTCACCCGGTACCCGAACCCACTTCCGGGCCGTAGACATGGCTGAAGCCCTATCGGCCCGCGCCGAGCGGGCTGCGCTGCGGGCACGGGTCTGGGGACAACCCTGAGCGTCCCCGCCCGCCACTGAATCTGGAAACCACACACATCATCACCGACACACAACCCCACGAAAGGCTCATTCATGAAGGACATACAGGTAGCTTTTGGCGTAGACGTGGATGCCGTCGCTGGCATGCTCGGCTCGTACGGCGGGGAGGATTCGCCCTGCGATATCTCCCGCGGACTCTTCAGCGGCGAAGTTGGAGGACCACGCCTGCTGAAACTTTTCGAGAAATACGATCTACCCTCCACCTGGTTCGTTCCCGGCCACTCACTGGAGACTTTCCCCGACCTCACCCGCATGATCGTGGATGCGGGACAGGAAATCGGCGTGCACGGATACTCCCACGAGAACCCCATCGCCATGACCCGCGAACAGGAAACGTCCATCCTGGACCGGTCCATCGAACTCATTGAGAAGGTCTCGGGGCGCCGTCCCACCGGATATGTGGCGCCATGGTGGGAATTTTCCCAGATCACCAACGAGATCCTCCTCGAACGCGGCATCAAATACGATCACTCCCTCATGCACCGCGACTTCGAGCCGTACTACGTGCGGGTGGGAGACAGCTGGACGAAGATCGACTATAACAAGCCGGCCGAGTCCTGGATGAAGCCGCTGGTCCGCGGCCAGGAAACCGACCTCGTGGAGATTCCCGCCAACTGGTACCTCGACGACCTGCCGCCGATGATGTTCATCAAAGCCGCACCCAATTCGCACGGATTCGTCAGCCCGCACGATATCGAACGGCTCTGGCGCGACCAGTTCGACTGGGTCTACCGCGAAATGGACCAGGCCGTCTTCACGATGACCATCCACCCGGACGTCTCCGGGCGTCCGCAGGTCCTGCTGATGCTCGAACGGCTCATCGATCACATCAATAGCCACGACGGCGTGAACTGGCTCAATTTCGACCAGATCGCCGATTCATTCCTGTCCCGCAAGCCCCGAAAAGAAGGCACCTCATGAGCGCAGCAGTAGAATCCCTCGACCTCACCGCACCTGAAGGTGACGAGCAGCGGAAGCTTCCGGTTTTCAGCAAGAAAAACACCAAGATCGCCACCTACCTCGCATTGTTGGCCTGGACGATCGCCGTCTTCGACTTCGGACTCTTCGGCACCCTCCTTCCCGCCATGCAGGAGGAGTTCGGCTGGACGGAAACTGAGGCATACGCGATCAACACGTGGATCGCTGTGGGAACCGCGGCGGTCTGCTTCGGGATCGGGCCGATCGTCGACCGGCTCGGTCGCCGCCGCGGCATGATGGTCACGGTGGGCGGCACCGCCATCGTCTCCGCCGTCACCTCCGTCATTCCGGCGGGCTTGGGATTTCTCACTAACTCGATTCTCGTCATCGTGCGCTCCTTCGGCGGCCTCGGCTTCTCGGAACAGGCCGTCAACGCCACCTATATGAATGAGGTGTACCAGGTCACCGAGGACGAAAAGAAGCGCCGTCGTCCTGGCTTCTACTATTCGTTCATCCAGGGAGGCTGGCCGTTAGGCTTCCTGCTTGCCAGCGCCCTCGCCTTCGCTTTCCTGCCGACTCTGGGCTGGCGCGCGCTGTACATCATGGCCGCCATTCCTGCTGCGATCACCGTCTGGCTCATTTCCAAGAAACTCAAGGAAACGCCCCAGTTCGAACTGCACCAGAAACTGACCGCGCTGGAAAAGAGCGGGCAGACCGAGCAGGCTCACGCACTCGCCGCGTCCTTCGGCGTCCTGCACTCCTCCGCGGCGCCACTCAAGCGCATCTGGGAGCCCGCCTTGCGACGGAACACCATTGTGTTTTCACTGGCCTGGATCGTCAACTTCTTCGGCATCATGGTCTTCAGCATCCTCGGCTCATCCGTACTCGTGAACTCCCGCGGTGTTGAACTCGCCGACGCGTTCTGGATGCTGATCGTGATCAACGCCCTCGCCTACTTCGGCTATATCTTCCACGGCTGGTTCGGCGACATCATCGGGCGCAAGAAGACCATCATCATCGGCTGGATCATCTCCGGAATTTCCTTCTCCGTGATGCTCAGCCCCATCGCTGCGACCCCGACCCTGATTATTGCCAGCTACGGGGTAGGCCTGTTTTTCCTAGTGGGACCGTACGCTGCGATCCAGTACTTCATGGCCGAGTGCTACCCAGTCAGCTGCCGGGCCACCGGCCTGGCCTTCATCGGCGCCATGAGCCAGCCCGGGATCGTCCTGGGAGGCGCTTTGTTCACCGTGGTCACGGCCCAAGCCGGCACCACGGCAGCAGCCCTCTGGGTCGGTGCGCTGGGCACGATTTTGTCCGGGCTGCTCATGATCGCGGCGAAGCCCGTGCCGAAGGAACTTCTGGAGGACGCCAGTGTCTGAGGAACGCGTTGCGATCGTCACCGGCGCCGCCAGCGGAATAGGGCGCGCACTGTGCGTCCATTACGCCAGACGCGCAGTGGCCTCGGTGATCGGCACCTTTTCCGGTGACCCCCACGACCCGGAGCAGACGCTCCGGGCTGTGGAGGACGCAGGCGGACGCGCCGTCATCCACGAGGTGGATGTGCGGAGCACCGCGTCGGTTGAGGCATTCGCCGATCAGGCCCTGAGCTCCTACGGGCGGTTGGATTACGCAGTCGCCAACGCGGGGATCCTGCGCAATGCGCCGTTGGATGAACTCACCGATGACCGCTGGAACGACATGCTCGACGTCGACCTCACCGGCGTACTGCGCACCTTGCGGGCCGGCGCGGCACGGATGGGCGACGGCGGCGCTATGGTGGCGGTCTCGTCCATCGCCGGCGGCATCTACGGCTGGGAGGAACATGCCCACTATGCCGCGGCGAAGGCCGGAGTTCTCGGCCTTATCCGCAGTGTGGCGGTGGAACTCGGTCCGCGCCAGATCCGCGCGAACTCCGTGATTCCCGGGCTGATCGAAACCCCCCAGTCCCTCGACCCGGTCAACTCGTTGGGCCCAGAAGGCCTCGAACGGGCAGGCAAAGACATTCCCTGGGGTCGGGTGGGGCGGCCGGAGGAAGTGGCCAGTGTCATTGGGTTTCTCACCTCCGAGGACGCCCGTTATGTCACCGGGCAGTCATTGGTTGTCGACGGCGGCCTGACCATCAAGATGAAAGCCTAAGGAGACAGAACCATGACCACAGGTACCCCGGAGCGGGTCACAAAAACCGTGGGACGCGCGGTCGTGGTGACCGGTGGTGGCAGCGGAATCGGCGCTGCCATCGCCGCGAGCTTCACGGCCCACGGCGACCGCGTGGCGGTGCTGGATCGCACAGCGGCCGCCGGGATTATCGTCGTCGACGTCGGCGACGAGTCCAGCGTCCGGGCGGGCTTCGCTGCCGCCCGTGAACAGCTCGGTCCGATCGATGTGCTCGTGAACAGCGCCGGGCTGCTGACGGAATCAGACCTCGCTGACATGTCCCTGGCCATGTGGAACGAGACGCTCACGGTAGACCTCACAGGCATTTTCCTGTGCTGCCGGGAAGTCGTCCCGGACATGCGCCGTGCGGGCTGGGGCAGGATCATCAACATTTCGTCCCAGCTCGGCATCAAGGGCGGGCGCGGCCTCAGCCATTACAGTGCAGCCAAGGCCGGGGTGATCGGGCTGACCAAGTCGCTGGCGTTGGAGGTTGCCCCCGACAACGTGCTGGTGAACTGTATCGCTCCGGGACCGATCGAGACGCCGTTGGTGGCAGGAATTTCGCAGCAGTGGAAGGCCGCCAAGATGCTGGAGCTGCCCCTCGGTCGTTTCGGGCGACCCGAGGAGGTTGCCCCGACAGCTCTGCTGCTGGCCAGCGACCCGGGTGGGAACCTGTTCGTCGGTCAGACCCTCGGCCCGAACTCCGGGGATGTGATGCCCTAACCCGCTGCGACGGTGGGTTCCGTGGCCTAGAGCGGCCCCCTTGACGTGCGGTCCCCACGCTGTGCTGACCCAGCAATGCGCGCTGCCAACGATGTACAGTGCTGGCAATGCTTATTGACGTGGATACACCGCTTCGGTGCCTCATTGCCGCGTCGAATAACGGCGGCCCGCGGCCTGCGCGGGCGCCCTGGGAAAGGACGACGACGTGAAAATCAGAGGCGCAGTACTTGAGGAAACCGGCCGCCCGAGGCCCTACGCGCAGTCCGCTCCGCTGACCATCTCCGAATTGGATCTTGACTCCCCCGGAGCTGGCGAGGTCCTTATCCAGATCGAGGCTGCTGGCGTCTGCCACTCGGACCTGTCGGTGGTCGACGGCAACAGGGTCCGCCCGCTGCCCATGCTTCTCGGCCATGAAGCTGCGGGCCGGGTCAGGGAAATTGGGGCGGGTGTCGAGGGGATTACGGTCGGGGATCGGGTTGTCATGGCCTTCCTTCCGCGCTGCGGGGAGTGCAAAAATTGCGGAACGGACGGTCGCCTTCCCTGTTCTGTGGGGTCCGCGGCGAACTCTGCCGGCACGCTCCTGGGCGGCGCACAGCGCCTGCACCGAGATGGAGAAGACGTGATGCACCATGTGGGGGTGTCCGGTTTCGCGACCTATGCGGTGGTCAACAGCAAGTCTGTGGTGGTCGTGGACGACGACGTTCCACCGGAAATCGCCGCGGTGCTGGGGTGCGCGGTACTCACCGGAGGCGGTGCAGTGATTAATACTGGCCGACCGCAGGATGGCGACACAGTCATTGTGGTCGGGCTCGGAGGTGTGGGCATGGCCGCGCTGATCACGGCGGTTTCGCTCGGCAAAGGCCCGGTGATCGGCGTGGATGCCGTGCCGGCCAAGCTTGAGACGGCCCGCGCGTTGGGAGCCACGGCAGCGTACAGTCCGCAGGAGGCCCTGGAACTGGGAATCAGGGCGGCAGTCGTGGTCGAAGCCGCAGGCAACGCGCGCGCCTTTGAAACGGCGGTCCAGCTCACCGACGTCGGCGGCACTACCGTAACGGTGGGCCTGCCGTCCCCCGATGCGCGCTCGTCGATCGCCCCGCTGGGCATTACTGCCGAGGCGCGCACCATCGTGGGCAGCTACCTTGGTTCCGCAGTACCGCAGCGTGACATCCCGGCCTTCGCTCAGCTCTGGAGGGAGGGGAAGCTACCGGTGGAGGCCCTGATCTCGGCGCATATTGCGCTCGAGGACATCAACGCCGCCATGGACCAACTCGCCGACGGCCAAGCGATCCGGCAGGTCATCGTGTTCGAGCCGACCTGACCTGGATTAACCGGCCCGCGCAGCGGTGCGTAACAACTCCAGGCGCAGCGAGCGGGCCGTTTCCATGTGCTGCCGCGCACCGCTTCTGGCCTCGGCAACCCGCCCTCCCGCGATCGCTTCAACGAGCTGGGCATGTTCAGCCATCGCCTCCTCCCACCGGTCTCCGACCGAGAGAGTGGATCGGGGCGCGTGGATGAGATGGGTCGAGAGACGTTCCAGGAGATCCCGCAGCACGGGATTGTGGGCTGCGTCGCTGACAGCTGCATGGAACTCAAGGTTATTGCTGACCCGCGTCTGATCGTCGGGCCGGGTCAGAGCCCGGTCCCGGTCTAGTAAGCCTTCGAGCCGCATCAGGTCGGCCGTTGTCCTCCGCTCGGCAGCCTGGCCTGCAGCTTCCTGCTCGAGCAATACCCGAATGTCGTAGATCTGGATGACTTCCTGCGGGTCAATCTGTGGAACTTTCAGCCCACGGACCGACCGTTCCAGTAACCGCTCATGGTGCAACCTCGTCAGTGCCGCCCGGACGGGAGTGCGGGATACCCCGAAGCGTTCCGAGAGCCCGATCTCCCGCAGCGCCGTTCCTGGCGGATGGATTCCAGCGAGGATTTCCCGGCGCAGCACGCCGAAGATCGCGTCGCCGTCCATGCGTTGCGCCTGGGTTGTATCGGACACGTGCTGATTCCTCCCGTTGTGCGCTGTCAGGCCAGGGAGCCGGCCCTCCGCCCAAACACCATTCCGGCAGCCAGCCCGGCGCCGCCCGGATAGTTGTCGCTGAACAGTCCACCGAGCATCTCACCACAAACATACAGGCCCGAGATAGGCTCTCCCTCGGCATCGAGGACCCGGCCATGGGTATCCGACTTCAGGCCGCCAAAGGTAAAGGTGATTCCGCACGTGACCGCAAACGCGTAATACGGGCCAGTCTCCAACGGCGCCGCCCAGTTGCTCTTGGGTGGCTGGACTGCCGCAACCCGCCCGTCCTTGATTGTCGGGTCCCAGGAAATACTGACGTCGATGGAGTCATTGAATTCCTGAACGGTGGCGCACAGCGCCCGCGTATCCACCCCAATCTTCGCGGCCAGCTCGTCGATGGAATCGGCGGATTCCACCGAGATGCCGGGCATGTCGTATTCCTCGCTGCGCAGCAATGCCCGCTGCCCGGCATCAAAGACCTGATAGGCGATGGATCCGGGCTGCCGAAGAATTTCCTTGCCGTATTTGGCATAGGTGTAGTTGCGGAAATCCGCGCCCTCATCAAGGAATCGCTTCCCGTCCCTATTGACAATGATGCCGAGGGGATATCCACCGCGGGTGAGCCTGTTCGTGAGTTCGCGGTTGCTTTCATTCACCGAGGTAAACGCATCCCACTGCACGCTGTGGCAGGTACTCCAGTCCCCTCCCGGCACCGCTCCGATGTCGAGGGCGGCCTGCAGCATCGCACCGTCGTTATAGGGGGTTCCCCGAACCTTGGCGTTTTCCCACCCTTCGCCCAGATGCTCACTGCGCCACTGCGGGTTGGCCTCGAAACCACCGGCGGCCAGCACCACGGAGTCTGCTTCCAGGATCCCGCTGATACCTGAATCCGTGGTGAAGGCGACTCCAGCAACACGGCCTTCCTCAGTGACGAGGTTCGTTGCAGTGTGCCCGTACCGGATCTCGACTCCCAGTTCGCGAGCTACCCTCGTGTGATCTGCAATGAGGCCTTCGCCCCCTCCCACATTGCCAATGTGCAGCCCGCCCCAGAACAGATAGCTTCCGTCCGGGCGCGCATAGGCCTGACGCTCGTACATCAGCCGATATCCAAGACCGAGCCCGCTGAGCCAGCGAAGCGCGGGTTGGCTCTCGGTGACAAGGACCTCCGTGAGGGCACTGTCGTTCTTGCCCTCGGTGACCTTGCGCATATCCTCCGCGTATTCCTCCGGCGAATACGCCGGGACCTCCGTGGAGCCATGGCGTTCATCCGGTTGGATCAGATCCAGCAGGTCCGCCATTCCGCCGTGGGCGATGCGGGTGGCCCCCGCGGTGTAATAGCTGTTCCCTCCGGCCATGTCGCTGGAGCCACGTTCGAGCAGCACGACATTCCGTCCGCGCTGGGCAGCTGCATGGGCGGCCGAAAATCCTGCATTTCCGCCCCCCACCACCACCACGTCGACTCTGTCTTCCGCGGGCGCCCCGTCCTCTGTCCTGCTCATTGTGTAGCTCCTCAATTTTATTGTTTTCTTTTGTATACAGTGGAATACAAAAAGTATATATATACGACGACCGACCTACCTATCAGGAGAGCGGAGGCTTCACGGCGACCACCGGCACCTCAGCTTCCATGAGGATCCGCTGCGCGGTACTTCCGAGGATGAATTTGCCCATGGCCGAACGGCGCCGTGTGCCAATGACGATCATGCGGGCTTCGTGCCGTTCGGCCGCCTCCAGTACCTCTTCCTCCACATCCCTGCCGCGGATGGGCTGTTCCAGCTCCACTTTCACCCCGGCATCCTCCGCAATCTTTCGCACTGTGGCCAACTGCTCGGAGGAGGCAAGGTGAGGGTCCCCCAGGGCGGCACCCTTGGAAGAATTGACGACGACGAGGGCGCAGGAATGGGCAATAGCCTCCTGCAAGGCAAAGGAGAGCGCCGCATCGGCTGCGGCATTGGCGGTATAGGCAAGAAGGATAGTCATCACATGGCCTTTCGACGATTGGAAAAACTGCGCAGAAGGTACGGCTCGACGCCGCGCGTCACGCAGCGACAGACGAGAGATGTATACACTGGTACACAATAATGATCGGCTGCATCACCCACCTCTCCCAGGAGCACCCCCATGACCGCTGCGTCCGCCTCGTCCACGAACGCCAGGGGGGAAACCCATGCAGGGGAAACCAGTCTCCGACTGTGTGTCATCCCGGGCGACGGCATCGGACCGGAACTTGTCGACAGCGCCCTCACGGTATTGACGGCAGCCTGCTCTGCGGCGGGCATTTCGCTTCACATCACCGAGGAACAGGCCGGTGCCGAAACCTTCCGGAAGCACGGCGAAGCACTGCTTCCGGGCGCACTCAACCGGTTGCGCGCGGCCGACGCCGTCCTGAAGGGGCCCGTCGGGCTCCCGGAGGTGCGCGCATCGGACGGGACCGAGGCTGGACTGCTGGGCGGGCTGCTGCGCAACGGCCTGGATACGTTCGCCAATGTGCGGCCGATCCGCTTGCGACCGGGCATCGAGTCGGCACTCCGGCGCGGGCCGGGTTCGATCGACTACGTGATCGTGCGGGAAAATACCGAAGGCCTGTACCTCTCGCGTGGAGCCGGTGTGAGGAACCACCATGCGGCATCGGACCAGTTGCTCGTCACCCGCGCGGGAACGGAGCGGATTGTGCGTTTTGCGTTCGATCTCGCCCGGCAACGCGGCGGAGGACTCCGCGACGGTGTGCGACGGGTAACTTGCGTGGACAAAAGCAACGTCCTGCGCAGCTTCGCCTTCTTCCGCGGCATCTTCGACGAGGTGGCCGCCGAGTACCCGGACGTCGCGGCGGACCATATCTATGCTGATGCCGCCGCCCATGCCCTGGTGGTCGAGCCGGAGCGCTTCGATGTTCTGGTGATGGAGAACTTCCTGGGCGACATCCTCAGCGATCTGGGCGCCGCGACAGTGGGCGGGCTGGGCATGTGTCCTTCCGGGAACATCGGGGCGCAGAGCGCCTACTTCGAGCCCATCCACGGCAGCGCGCCGTCGCTGAAGGGCCGGGACCTGGCCAATCCGCTCTCGCAGATCCTCAGCAGTGCACTGCTGCTGCGCCACTGCGGTTACCCCGCGGCGGCATCCTCCATTGAGCTCGCGGTGGAGCTCGCCTTGACGGACGGACGGCTCCGAATTCTCCCCACGGGAAGCCCCCACCGGGGCACCATCGCCGCGACTGCCGCAATCCTGGACGGGCTCGACGTCAGTCAAGTTGGCGGCAGCTAGGTTGCCAGCAGAAACACGGCCCGGAACCGGCAATCGTGGCGGCGTCATTGCCGCCGGGTTCCTCCGGCGGCGGAGGTCGAACCTCCCACCTCCGGGGTCAATAGCTCGTCGGCACCCAGCGTTCCCTCGAGAAAACCGGCGAGTTGGTCCGCTGCGATCTGCGCGAATTCGGTCAGAACTTCTTCAACTGTCCATCCCAGGTGCGGCGTCATCACCACATTAGGCAGTGACCGCAGCGGCGAATCCGCAGGCAAGGGCTCCTCGCTAAACACGTCAAGCCCTGCAGCAGAGAGCGCCCCGGAGGCGAGCGCCGTGCACAGCGCCGCCTCATCGACGATCGCCCCGCGTGAAGTATTGATCAGCACCGAACCTTCCCGCATCGATGCGAGACGTCCTGCATCGATCAGCCCCATGGACTGCGCGCTGAGCTTCAGATGGATGCTCACGACGTCGCTGGCTGCGAGAAGATCATCCAAATCCAGCCTCAGGACGTCGTCATCTTCCTGCTGTTCATCGCGCCGCCAGGCGACAACATCCATCCCGTAGGCCCGCCCGATGCGGGCCACGTTCCGCCCGTGCCGACCATACCCGAGGATGCCCAGCGTCCGGCCGCTTAATGTCCGGCCGAGGAACGGCTGCCACCGCCCGTCCCGCATGGACTGGTGTGCTGCGGGCAGGTGGCGCAGCGCCGCAACCATCAGCGCGAAGGTAAGTTCCGGCACCGCCGCACGGGGCCCTACCGCCCGGCGCCCGAGGGCCACAGCGATGCCGCGGGAAGCGGCAGCCTGCCCGTCAAGGTGATAGGCGTGCCCGCCGGTTTGCAGGATTAACTTGAGCATCGGGAACCGCGCGAGGATCGCAGCGTCCAGTGCGGTGCGCTCCCTGATGGCCATGATGACCTCGACTCCGGAAAGCTCCTCGTCGGAGAGCGTGTCCAGTGGTTCCACCAGGACGCGTACCTCCGCCAGCGAGCGCATCCTTTCCACGCCTTCCGAGCGCGCCACGATGCCTTCCCAGTCGTCGAGGATGAGTACCGATAACCTGCTCACGGTGTTCCCACCGCACCCGCCAGCGCCTCCTCTGCGGCTCCTTCACCGGCCAGACGGCCGAAGACCGCGCCCCGTGTCAGCCCTGCTCCGGCCGGATAATTGTGGTAGAAAAAACCGCCCGTCAGCTCGCCGGTCGCATGCAGGCCGGGCATCACCCGGTGGGCGGTGTCCAACACGCGGGCTGAATCGTCGACCGCGAGTCCCCCGTACGTGAAGGTAATTCCGCAGGTGACAGGGTAAGCGACGAAGGGCGGGCTATCGATGCGCTGTGCCCAGTGTGATTTCGGCGGCTGCCCCGGGGGCCGGGCGCTCAGCCCGTCCTTGCTGAACGGGTCGAACCGCCCGCCACCGCATGAAGCGTTGAAGATATCAACGGTATCCGCCAGCTTGCCCGCATCGACCTCCAAAAGCGCAGCCAGGGTAGCCAGATCCTCGGCCACTACCGGGCTCCCAGTGGAATATCTGGGCTCCAGGAGGTGGGAGGTTTTGGCGTCAAAAAGCTGGAAAGCCCAAGCCCCCGGCTGTGCGCGGATGGCTTCGCCGGTTTTGGCGTAGGTGAGCCACACTTCGTTTTCACCCTCGTCGACAAACCGTTCCGCGGCGGAATTCAGCAGCAGGGCGTACGGGTAGCTGTAGCGGCTCATCTTGTCGGTCAGCCGGAGATCCCCGACCATAGGTGAATCCGCGTCGAGCGGAACCGCATGGCACCCGCCCCAGTGCCCCGCGGGCATGGCTCCCGCGCGCATAGCGGCTGCGAGGACGGCGCCCGTATTGTACCGGGTGCCGCGCACTTTGACGAGGTCCCAGCCTGGGCCAAGCCAGCGTTGGCGCATTTCCGGGTTAGCCTCGAACCCTCCTGCCGCCAGCACCGTGACAGCCCGAATGGCGTGGTGGCTTTCTGCTCGCTGGATGAGGACGCCCCGGCAGGTGGAGCCCTCCATCAGGAGGTCGGAGACCGGTGAGCGATACCAGACATCGATCCCTGCGCGTTCGACGGCGGCGAAGAGATCGCTCATGAGTCCCACGCCTTCGCCAGCGGCCCGCAAAGCGCCACCAGCCGGAAGGGTGTATCGCTCTTCAGCGCTGATATTCTCCGGGTCGATGAGCTTGCCGACACTCAGCTCCCAGCGGACGCCGTGGGCTGCCATCCACCGAACCGTCTCGAACGATTCATCGATGACGCGCCGGGTGAGCTGCGAATCGTTGCGGCTCCGACTCGAGGCGTTGTATTCCGCCGCGTACTGCTCGGCCGGGTACGGGTCGACCCGCACCCGGTCTTTCCATTGCGCGGACTCCGCGGTGACGAGACCGAGAAGGGACTCAAGCCCGTCGTGGGCGCAGCGGAAGATCCCGCCGCTGAAACGGCTGTTTCCCCCGCGCTCCTCGCGCGGGGCGGCTTCCAGGACGAGGACCCGGGCACCGGCGTCGTGCGCGGCGAGCGCGGCAACCAAGCCGGCATTGCCCGCCCCAGCGACGACGACGTCGTACTCGTCATGAATAATGCCTGGCCAGGATGCAGCAGTGAGCATAGTCAGACTCCTAGATTGATATAGCCGAAGGGCAGGACGACGCCGAGGAACTCACGCATGAGCAGCAGCACCCCGATGACCGCCATCGTGTAGAGAACGATGGTCCGCCATCGTGCGTTGGCTACCTTCCACAGGAAAAGCGGAATGTAAATCGCCACGCAGACCACAAGCCCAACGCCGTAGGTGAGAGCAATGAACAGCACCAGCCAAAGGGTGGAGAGTCCGGCGATCCTCAGTTGGTTATTCCAGGCCGACAGCTCCGCCCCATCCAGCGGACCTTCCCTGCGCAACTGTCGTACATCGGCGGCCACCGCCGCAATGGACAGGACGACGCCAAGGGAACTGGCGATATTCGGCAACAGTCTGGCGGCGTCAGAGAAGGACTGCGCCAGGATCAGCGCAACCGCAAAGACAATCACGAACGCGATGGAAACTACCAGCCGCCAGCGATTGGAAATCGGCTCCACATTCAAAGCCTCCTCACCCTCCAGCCCACCGTCTTCCGCTGGTGCCGACCGGAGTGCGCGGACGCCAGCATAGACCAGCGGCGCGATAAGGATCGCTAACATGATGAGCACGCCGGGGCGCAGTAACCACTCGGCCGGTTCGTACAGATTCGCGGTGAGGTAGTAATAGCGTTCCAGCGGAATGCTCAGCACGAACCCGATCAGGAACGGCGCGCGGGGGATATTGAAGGTCTTCATGAGCCAGCCCAGCAGTCCGAGCGCGAGCATCACCGGGAAAATCTCGAGCTGCTGCGAGTCCTGGAAGCCGCTCATGAAGAGGATGGGGATCAGCCCTGCGGCGAGCAGCGGGAAGCGCACAAACGCGAGTTTCGATAGTGGCTTGGCCATGAGGAAGCACAGAATCGAACCAATCACGCTGGCGAAGGCGAAGGACCAGATGATCACGTAGATCACGTCGAGGTGGTTAGTGATCATCCGGGGACCCGGCTCAATGCCGTAGATCAGCAGTGCTCCGAGCAGCAGCGCGGCAGGCGCTCCGCCGGGGATACCGAACAGCAGTGTGGGAATCAGGTCTCCGGCTTCGACGGCGTTATTGGCGCTCTCCGGGGCGATAATGCCACGCGGGTCCCCCTTGCCGAACTTTTTACGGTCCTTTCCTTTCGCCGTCGCCTGGGCCTGCCCGTATGCCATCCACGTGCCCGCGGTGGCACCGACTCCCGGCAGCACCCCGGCCCAGATTCCAATTAGCCCGCCCCGCAGCACATGAGTCCAGTGCCGCATGACGTCACTGATCCCCTCGCGCCATCCGCTACCCAGAGCCGCGACGCTGGAGACCGCTGTGCGCCGGGCCACCAGTGCGATCACCTCGGCAATACCGAAAATGCCAAGGGCTACCGCGACCAGATCCAGTCCCTCGGTCAGGAACAAGGAGCCGAAAGTGTAGCGGTAGTCGGGCGACGCCGGCGCTGCACCGATCTGTCCCAGCAGGACCCCGAAGGTTCCCGCGAGGACGCCCTTGAGCAGGTTCCCCTTCGACAGAAGCGCGGTCAGGGAGATGCCAAGGACCGTCAGCATGAAAATTTCCGGGGATCCGAAGGCCAACACCATCGGCCGGGCCAGCGGGATGGCAACAGTGAGGCCTATAGCTCCCAGCACGCCACCGAGCATTGAGGAGAGGAAAGCGATGGACAGAGCTCGCGCCGCCTTGCCCTGCTTTGCCATTTCGTGCCCGTCCAGCAGGAGCACCGAGGCCGAGGCGGAGCCCGGTATGCCGATCAGGACAGAGGCGATGGTGTCCGAGCTGTGCACGACGGCGACGGCCCCGATGAGCAGGGCCATGGCCTGCGTCGGTTCCAGTACAAAGATGAACGGGAGCAGGATCGCTACAGCTGCGGTCCCGCCAAGGCCTGGAATCACGCCAACGATCAACCCCGCGAGAACTCCCAGGAAGAGGAAGAGGAACGTCGAGGGGTCCAGGAATGACCCAAGTGCGGTAGTGGCTGCATCCCACATGGGTTGTAGTCCTTTGCTGAGGTGGCGATGGAATGGCAGGGGGTAGCGCCGTGCACACTGGGCGCGGCACTACCCCCGGTCAGGGTATTATTTGCTTTCGATGACCGTGTCGTAGTCGTTCTTCAGCATCTCCACCGTGTACTGCCGGACTTCGGCCGGAATCTGGAATGCCGCCGCGAGATCTTCCTCGGCGACATCACCGGCCACCAGCGGATAGCCTCCCAGCACATCCTCGCTCGAGCTGACGAAGTCCTCGTCCTCGGCAATCTTTGTGGCGGCCGCACGGAACGCCTCCACAACAGCCTCCGGAGTGCCTTCGTTCGCCCAGATTCCCTTCTGGTACAAGTACCCGGGAACAAGGAACGCGCGGTACGCATCATAGGCTTCGCCACTTGGCGCCTCCCCGTTGACTTCCTCATAGACTTCCTCGAGGGTCGGCAGCTCCGGCAACGCCGGATCGCGGACGATTTCACCGTCTTTCAGCACTCCGAAGGAAAACAGAGGGACGGCTTTGCCCTCTTCGACCATGGGCTCGACCTGGGTCTTGTAGGCGGACGTTGTCTGGTAGTCGAGGTTGACTTCGCCGCGTTCGAGCGCCAGCCGGGCTGGCCCGCGGCCCTCGAATCCGAAGGTTGCGTCGATGCTGATCCCGAGCACGTCCATGGCCTGAAGCAGTGTCAGATCGAGGCCGGTCGCGCTGATCCCTCCGTAGACGAGCGTTTCGTCGAAGTCCGCGAGATCTCCGACGCTCTCGATTCCTGTGCTGGAGGATACATAGACCACCCCGCCGGTGCCGTTGAGCATCAGTGGGCGCATCTTCGCAAAATCGAATTGCACCTCCGGCTGCCCCAGGAGCGCCTGGAAGTACGTCGTCCCGGACGTGACGAGGAGTGATT
>DGBL01000139.1 GCA_002384315.1 Micrococcaceae bacterium UBA4005
GTAGCGTTCCTTTGGGTAGACGGGGCGGGTTGGGGGGGATTCAGAATCCTAAGTGGAGGAGGGCAAGTCCGGGGTAGACGGCGAAGACGACGGTCAGGGGCAGGATCCCGAAAACAAGCGGTACCATCATGGCGATTTCCTTCCGTCCGGCCGCTTCCATGAGCTCGCGCTTTGAGGTATCGCGGACATCCTGCGCCTGAGCGCGCAGGACGTCGGCGAGGGGGGTTCCACGTTCGAGCGCAACGCTGAGCCCATCGACGAACCGCGCAAGCGGAGGCGACTGGGTGCGCCCGGCGAACGACTGCAATGCTTCAAGCAGCGGGGCGCCCGCACGGGTCTCCCCGAGCACCCTGGCGAATTCGCCAGCCAGTTCACCGTTGGCCGTCCGGCACACCCGCTCCAGGGCTCCGGTAGCGCTTTCTCCTGCGCTTACGGCGAGCGCCATCAGTTCGGCGAGGCCTGGAAATTCGGCCAGCATGCGCCGTTCGCGCCGCATGATCTGGCGACTGAGCGAATAATCCCGGAACAGAAAACCAGCCACCCCACAGCCGAGTATGCTCGTCACTGCGAAGAGAATGTTTGTTTCCGCAGATACGGCTAGGGCCAGCACTCCCCCGGTCGATACAGCAAGCCCCCCGGCACCCCACAGAATCTGCTGGGCGCGGAAATCTACCGCGGACTGTCTGGACCCGGCCTGGACCAGCCGCCTGGAAAGGACAGTCGTCGTGGGGTTGAACCTGGTAAGCCACCCCACCAGATCATGGAGCAATGGCCGGAGGATCCTTTCGAGCGGAACAAACGGCTGCAGGGCGTCGTGGGATCCGGCGAGGAGCCTCGAGCCGGCATCAGCGGCCCGAAGCTGCGGGGCGATGCGATCAGCGAACCTTCCGGGGCGCATGACCGGCAGGCGCGCCAAGGTCAGCCATGAGCCCAGCCCGAGACCGAAACCGGCGAAAATTGCAACGGCAACCGTTGGACTCATTGCAAGACCCTCCCGTCCTCCGGAAGCGTTCCTATGCGCAACATGAGGCGGTAGCACACTATCGAGACGACCAGCCCACCCAGCAGCACCGTGGCCCCGGCTGCCGTATTGTAGGCTGCCACCGCTTCCGGCCTGGAGGCCAGCAGCATGAGGACAAACCATGGCGCTGCCACGGCGAGCCGCGCGGCATTGATAGTCCAGGACTGCCTGGCTTCGAGTTCGTTGCGGGTGCGCGCGCTGTCCCGAAGAAATTCCGATAACGTGCCAAGCAGCTTTCCCAGGTCCGCTCCTCCAACTTGCCGCGTCAGCCGTAAAGCCTCTAGCAGGCGGTCCGCGACCGGGTCGGCCAGCCGTGATTTGAGCCGGTCCAGCGACTCGTCGAATCTGCCGCCAACCCGATAGTCCGCCGCGAATTCGCGGAAAGCCGGGCGTAGCTCCTCCGGGCCCTTCTCTGCCAGCTGGATCAGGGCTTCCGGCAGGGACAGCCCGGCCCGAATGGCCGAACGGATGTGGTCAACCAGATCAGGCCAGACTTCCCGCAGCGCAGCAGCACGCTTCCCGGCCCGCCATCTCACCACTGTCAGTGGCAGGAAAAGGGCGAAAAGGGCGAAACACGCCGCGATAGGCGGAGACTGGGTGGGAATCAGGAAAAGTAGGAAAACAAGGACGGCGACGACGACTGAGGAACTGAGCAGGCCGGCCACGGAGACCCGCTCGATTCCCGCACGCCGCAGCAGCGACTCAAGTCCACCACGCCGACTGTTCCTTGGCGTCGCGCGTGTCCCGCCCGTATCCCAGGATGACCACCAACTGAGCAGCAGCCCGGCCCCGAACACCGCACCCAGCACGACGCTCATCGCAGCTCAGCCAGAACGGCGGCGATGTTCACGCCCGCGGCTGAAAACTTCGCCTCGGCCGGCATCGAGGTTGCCTGCAGGCGGAGTTCTCCCTGGCCCCGCCCAAAAACGGCTGAACTTTCGATCACACCGTTCTCGACGCGCCGCCCCAGCGCCATTATTTCGGTTACCTGCCGCGCTCCGGTAGGCGTCCGGGCGCAGTGCACCACCAGATCAATCGAGGACGCCACGGTGGGCACCACGAAGGCGCTGGAAATATTCGCACCGGCCAGAAGCGGAAGGGTGCAAATCTTTGTGACGGCGTCGTGGGCGCTGTTGGCATGGATGCTGCACATCCCGGGCAGGCCGCTGTTCAGGGCGATGAGCATGTCTAGGCTCTCAGCTTCACGCACCTCCCCGACGATCAACCGGTCCGGACGCATGCGCAGTGCCTCCTTGACCAGCCGCCGCAGCGGAATCTCGCCGCTTCCCTCCAGGTTGGGTTGCCTGCATTGCAGTCCCACGACGTCGCGCAACGGGATTTTCAATTCGAAAATTTCCTCCACTGTCACGACCCGTTCCCGCGCACCGATCGCCGACGCAAGACAATTAAGCAGCGTCGTCTTGCCCGCCTGGGTTGCCCCGGAGACGAGGATATTCAGCCCGCACCCCACCGCGAGCGCCAGGAAGCGTGCAGCCTGCGGCGGGATGGTCCCCAGCTCAACCAGATGCTCCAGCCGGGTCGCCTTGGCGACGAACTTGCGGATATTCACCGACCAGTGCCTGCGCGTGACATCGGGAATAACCACATGCAACCGGGACCCGTCCGGCAGAGAGGCATCCACGAACGGAGAGGACAGGTCCAGCCGGCGGCCGGAGTGCTTGAGCATCTTTTCGACGACGTCGTGTACTTGCTGCTCCGTCAACACTAGATCGGTCAGTTCGGACTCACCGTTGCGGGCTGCATATATCTCGGTAGGGGCATTGATCCAGATCTCCTCGACGGCAGGATCATCCAACAACGGCTGCAGCACCCCGTACCCGGCGACCGCGGCAAACACGTGCTGGCGTGCCGGTTCGCGCTGGCCTAGCGGAGGCAGCGCACCGATGACCGCGCGCTCGTCGTAATCCTCCAGGGCGGCGTCCACCAGACGCGCAATTTCCCCGGCCTGCCGCACCGGGTCCAGTCCCCGCCTGCGGATGAGCTCACGCACCTCATCTTCGACGATGCGCACCGCGTCCATGCGTCCCCCCATCCACACGCACTTTCGCGACGAATACCAGTGGGCTATCGCAGCCTTCCGGTGCATCGATGTGCTGACTTTTTGCCGGATTGACCTCCAGCCTAGAGCGCGCGGAGGGACCTGCCTAGGGTCTGCGCCATGCTTGTGGAAAACAATGTGGTCAGAAAGAATCCGGTTTTCACTTGACATACGGCGACACGCCGAGCTTGAACCAAGGAAAAGCCCAGTAAACCCATAAGATTCCGCTTTCACACCAGAAACGTTAGCCCCACAGGTCACAAACCTGTAGTCTGCTGGGGACAGCCCGCCCCGGTTCCGGCCTGGACTTTGGAGATATTTGTGCGCCCCACCCGTCTACTGCAACTCATCGGCTCCGCAGCCCTGACCGTCCTGTTGCTATCCGGCGCGCTGCCGGCTGTGGCAGGCGAGCAGACCGACCCGGCACAGACCACCGCCACCAGCGACCCCGCACCGACGGCGACGGCCGATGCCAGCACCACGGACGGCAGCACCACAGAACCGACCCCG
Source organism: Micrococcaceae bacterium UBA4005 (assembly GCA_002384315.1). Lineage (GTDB taxonomy): Bacteria > Actinomycetota > Actinomycetes > Actinomycetales > Micrococcaceae > Arthrobacter_D. The sequence continues at coordinate 3,591 of DGBL01000139.1, forward strand.
ATCGCCGGGCCAACGCCGGTAGCCGACGAGCCAGCTCCCGCCGAAACCACAGCGACCGAGCCATCCCCGACGGAGCCCACGGCTACCAGCGAACCCACTCCGGAACCGACACTCGCGCAGGAATCGACCGAGGCTGAGATTTCCACCCGCGAGGACCAGATCACCTCCTTCGTCCCGCCCCTGGACTGGAACCCCCTCGAAGAGCCGGGAGCCGAACCCCGGCTCGGTGAGCACCTCCCCGTCCCCGGAGATATTTCCCAAAGTTTCACCAGCGATACCCAGTTCGGAACCCAGGCCTATGGAAAACGCACCGGCGATTTCAAGGTAAAGCTCGTGACGGTCAAACTCGCGGACAAGACCGACGCAGACGTCAAGGCGATCAACCTCGACGCCGCCCGGGCCTCGATCACTTCCTCGAGTTCCTACTGGAAGAACGCCTCGATCAACAGACTCTCCATGACCCAGGTCAGCGAGGTGCGTGGATTCAAATCCGCAGCGAAGTCCACCCAGTCCTACGCCCAGATCATGGCCACGGTCACCAAGGAAATCGGATGGAAATTCAATTCCTATGAGGCCTTGGTCATCTTCGTTCCGAACTCGGACCTGAAGGACTATTACGGCAATGGCGGGATTCTGGGCGGGGGCTTTACCGACAGCCCCACCAGCGGCCGGGTGATCATGCCCTACCCCTCGGCGGTAACCAATCCGGTCGTCGCGCACGAATTCGGGCACGTCCTCGGTCTCCACCATTCCAACTCCCTCTACTGCAGCAACGGCCGCGCGGACGTAGCTCGCTCCGGTGGCGGGTGGGCTGACAGCGCCTGCGCGTCATATGAGTACGGCGACACTGTTGACCTGATGGGCTTCGCCCAGGGATACATGCCGATGATCAACTCCTTCCTCTACGAATTCGGTGGGTTCGGCCGGGGGGATGAGATCCGCAACGCTGGCATCATCACGGGCAGCAAACGGTACAACCTCACGGCCTGGGCGGGCACCGAAGCGAACCGCTCCGTGAAGTTCACCGACCCGATCAGCAAAGAGGTCTATTACCTCGAACTGCGCCTGCCCGTGGGCCGCGACACCTATAAAGCGGTGGACGGCAACCGTGGGGTGAAGATCATCCGCAAGGACAACCTCGGCTGGAACGGCAACGCCTCGATCGCACTGTTCCCCAACACCCGCTGGACCGGCTACTACAACCCGAACCACGCATGGCAGCAGGGATCCACTTTCACCACCTACACCGGCACGAAAGTGAGCATCAACTCAGTCACCAGCACCGGGGCCACCGTCACCATCACCCAGCCCTACGACAGGGTTGACCGCCGCAGCAGCACTCCCGATTTCAATGGAGATGGGCGCGGGGACCTGCTGCACCGGCGCACCGACGGAAGCCTTTGGCTGAGCCCCGGAAACGGCGGCAACCAATTCGCTGCCCCCGTCCGGATCGGTACCGGCTGGCAGATCTTTACGCGCGTCTTTGGAACCGGAGACTTCACCGGCGACCGTAAAAACGACATCGTGGCCCGCGGCATCGACGGCGGACTCTGGCTCTACCCCGGAAACGGCGCTGGCGGCTTCTACGCCGCCAAGAAAATTGGTACCGGCTGGAATATCTTTGACGAGATCTTCCCCACCGGAGACGTGACCGGAGACGGGATCCCCGATATCGCTGGCCGGGCCTCCGGTGCCCTCTATATCTACCCGGGAAATGGTGCCAGCGGCTTCAAGTCGCGCATTGGTGCTGGTTCCGGCTGGGGCGGCCTCCGCATTGCCAGCGGTATCGGCGACCATACCGGCGACGGCGTCGCGGATCTCTACACCAGGAACTCCAGCGGCTACCTTTACCTGCACCGGGGCCTGGGCAACGGCCAATTCGCCTCACCCGTGAGGATCGGCAGCGGCTGGGGTGGTTTTACGGACATCTTCACCGGACAGGACATGAACCGCGACGGGAAGAACGACGTCGTAGTCCGTGCCTCCACCGGCACCCTCCGCGCGTACATGGGCAATGGCTCGGGAGTGTTCCTGAAGGAACTACCCCTCCGAAACCAGTGGGACTATATTGCCACCATCAATGGCACAGACTTCGACGGCAATGGCCTCACCGACCTGCTCACCGTCGGAAGCGACGGCTACCTGCGCCTTCATTCAGGAAATGGTTCCGGAGCAGCCTATGCACCCCGCGCCCTGGGGCGCGGGTGGCAGAACTTTACAGCTCTGATGAACGGGCAGGACTTCGACGGCGACGGCAAGCCGGACCTGATCGCACGCACCTCCGCCGG
>DGBL01000079.1:0-310 GCA_002384315.1 Micrococcaceae bacterium UBA4005
CGGACTCCGCCGAGGGCAATCCATTCACCATGGCTCAGCGGTTCAGCAGCAATGCATTGTCCGGCGTGTACGGCACGGACGGGGGCCCCGGTGGCCTCATGCAGTTGACGGGCGCCGGCAGAATGGTCCAGATGGTGATGGGTGAGCAGGATGAGCTGGACCTCGCCCGCAGCGGCGAGGCCAGCAAGGTGCTGGCTGTCTGCCGGACCGGGGTCGACGACGACGGTTTCCTGGAGGGGTTCACCGCCCAGTACATAGGAATTTGTTCCTTCCAGGGTCATGGCCCCCGGATTGGAGGCGCGCCGAATCC
>DGBL01000079.1:322-5745 GCA_002384315.1 Micrococcaceae bacterium UBA4005
TCGGTGAAGAGTCATGAGAGTTATCCGTTCGACACCGGTGATTTTACCGCGCCCGTTATGGGGCCATTCGCCCTGAATTATGATATATAATATCACTTATGCCTTATGGGTAGGCTGCCGCCCGCATTCGCTGTGCAGTCTGGGTGGTTGACGAGCGGAGAGGTGTGGACCCATGGTTTCAGCGCGAACAGATTTGAGCGCTCTGCGTCTTTTCGCCTCGGAATCCGTCACCGAGGGGCATCCGGACAAAATCTGCGACCAGATCAGCGACGCCATCCTCGATGCCCTGCTCACGGCGGATCCCGAAGCCCGCGCCGCCGTCGAGACACTCGTCACCACGGGACTGGTCCACGTGGCGGGAGAGGTTGCGACCAGTTCATACGTGGAGATCCCCAGTATTGTCCGTGCGACCCTGCTCGGGATCGGTTACGATTCCTCTGCCAACGGCTTCGACGGAGCCACCTGCGGAGTATCTGTGTCCGTCGGCAGCCAGTCACAGGAGATCTATTCCGGGGTTTTCACCTCCCTGGAGCTGCGCGAAGGGCGGGCGAAAGATCCGCTGGACGCCCAGGGCGCAGGAGACCAAGGCATCATGTTTGGCTACGCCACCGATGAAACAGCCGTCTTCATGCCCGCCCCGATATTGCTGGCGCACCAGTTGTCCGAACAGCTCGCCGTCGCGCGCAAAAGCGGCGTCCTGCCGTTCCTTCGGCCTGATGGAAAAACGCAGGTCACCATCGGCTATGACGGGGCAGCGCCCGTCTCGATTGACTCGGTGGTGGTGTCCACGCAGCACGAAGCCGGGGTCCGCCGCCAGGATCTGCAGGAAGGGTTGATGGCCTCAGTTGTAGGTCCCATCCTTGAGTCGTCGGGACTGGACCTTTCCGCAGTGCGCTACCTCATTAATCCGGGCGGATCCTTCGAGGTCGGCGGGCCGGTGGGCGATACCGGTCTGACCGGACGCAAGATTATCGTTGACACCTATGGGGGGATGGCCCGGCACGGTGGCGGTGCTTTCAGTGGTAAGGATCCCTCAAAGGTGGACCGTTCCGCCGCCTACGCCATGCGATGGGTGGCCAAGAATGTGGTGGCGGCCGGGCTTGCCCGCCGGGCGGAAGTGCAGGTTGCTTACGCCATCGGAGTGGCTGCGCCGGTGGGAATTTACGTGGAGACCTTCGGCACGGAAGCAGTGGATCCCCGGAAGATCGGCCGGGCCATTGAGGAAGTCTTCGATCTTCGCCCGCTCGCCATCATCAACGCCTTGGACCTCAAGCGTCCGATCTACCAGAAAACCGCGGCCTACGGGCATTTTGGACGGGAGGGTGAAGGGTTCGGGTGGGAACGACTCGATCGGGTCGATAGCTTGCGGGCCTACTTTGGCGCATAGCCAGCGGGGAGTCTCGCCGTAAAGACACATCTTTTATTTTATCGAAAAAGTCTTGACATTGAAGATCGATTATATAAATCTTAACCCAGCCTGCATCGACGCTGGCTGGACCCGCTGTTTCATCGCCGAGACCGCGGAGATTCTCATTTCAGAGTGAGTTGGATACCCGATGATCACGAACACTGATAGTGAAAACGAACGTATGGCAGCGGAAGTCCGCGCCCGGCTTGACCGCCTACCCTCCAGTAGATTCGCTTGGAAACTTTTGCTGCTCCTGCTACCTGTGTGGGTACTGGAGTCCTACGACATCGGCACCATCGGAACCACTCTCGCGGTGGTCAAATCGGTCTGGGAGCCGAGCGGATTCGAAGTCGGCGCACTGGCCATCTCCTCGACGCTTGCCATCGCCCTGGGCCTCGTACCTTCCGGCAGGCTCGTGGACAGGGTCGGGCGACGCAAGGTTTTACTTGGCGGTGTCATCTGGTTTACCGTCTTCACCGCCGCGGCGGGCCTGGCCCCGAACATCTGGATACTCATCCTGTTGCGCTTCCTGGCAGGACTCGCGTTGGGTGCGGTTTTCCCTTTGCCATACGTCTACCTCGCCGAATTCATGTCGCCAGGACTTCGCGCCAGGTTCGTCGGCTATCTCAATGGCGTACTGACGGCTGCATACATCATCCCGCCCGTCACTGCCATTTTTCTCCTCAACAACGTCGACGAGGAGATCGCCTGGAGGTTGCTGCACATCTTCTCCGTCGTCGGGCTCCTTTACGCCGTCGCGGTCTTCAAATTCCTGCCCGAGTCTCCGCGCTGGCTGGCGTGCCAGGGCCGCGGCGCCGATGCACTCGCGTTGATTGCCCGCATCGAGCGGTCTGTCGAAGCTGGTGGGGGGACCCTCCCGCCGGTCGAGTTGGCGCAGGTCGAACCGGGAGCTGGTGCCGGGTCCGGGTCGAATGGACGCCGGCCCGCGCTGGATATCTTCCGGCCCCCGCTGCTGCGCAGAACGATTGTCGTATGGCTCATGTTTTTCGGCACGCTCCCCCTGTTCTACGTTGTCCTTGCCTTTGCACCCACCCTGATGGTCGAAAGTGGATACGCGCTGACCAATTCATTGGCGTTCGTCGCCGGGCTGCAGCTCACCGGAGGCCTGGGCGGACTCGTCCAGGGGTACTTGAGCGATCGATTTGGCCGGCGCCCCCTAGTGGCAGGCTATGGCGCCTTGTCGATTGTGGGACTCAGCCTGCTGGCAACCGGAGATTCGCTGGTCATGCTCCTCGTTGCCGGGGCGTTGGTCGGCTTCTTCGGCCTAGGGATCTTCCCGGTGGCGAAGCTCTACATCGCCGAGCAGTATCCGGTGGAACTGCGTGGGGTCGGTACCAGCAGTACCGAAGCGTTCGGGAGGTTGTTCGGCGGGGTGATTTTTGCCTACCTCGTCCCCTTCATTGCAGAAGCCGTGGGCACCTCCGGTGTTATCTGGACGGTGTGCGTGCTGACAGGTATGACGACGGTGCTTCCGATCCTGCTCTTCGGCCGCGAAACAAAAGGGATCGACATTGATGATCAGGCGATGAACGCCCGTACCCTGCCCCGCGCAGGATCCATCCCGGCAGCCACTGCCGATTCGAACTAAAACCTGCAGAGAAAAACCAACCCACAGAGGAGAATCATGAGGATTCCGGTTGCCGCACTCCAGATGGGGCCATGCTCCGAGGACAGGGAGGCGAACGTCGCGCGAGGCATTGCGCTGATCAAGGAAGCCGCACGCCAGGGGGCCCGGGTGGTGGTACTGCCGGAAATGTTCAATACGATTTTCTTCGCCGTGGAGGTGATGGAGGACTTCGACCACTTTTTCGAGACGGTTCCCGGACCGACGTCGGACCAGCTGGGTGCGGTTGCACGGGAGTACGGCATTACTGTCATCGCAGGGATCTCGGAGAAATCTGTGGCTGGCCGTTATTACAACAGTGTGGTCGTCATCGGTTCCGACGGAGAAATTTCCGGCACTTACCGCAAAACCCATCTGCCGCTGATTATTTCCCCGCCCGAGCGGGTTACCTATGAACGGTCCTACTTCAGTCCGGGTGATCTCGGCCTGCCGGTCTTCGAGGTCGACGGCCTGAAGATCGGTGTGCTGATTTGTTATGACCGCCATTTTCCCGAGGCCTTCCGCACCCTGGCCGACAGGGGCGCGGATTTCATTGTCGTTCCGACCGGCGCGCGGACCTGGTGTGCGTCCTGGCGGTCCGGAATCTGGGAATGCCTGCTGCGGACCCGGGCCTATGAGAATGGCGTGTTCATCGTCGCAGCGAACCGGGCAGGGGTGGAGCGCGGGACTGCCTACCTGGGGGACAGCATGGTCGTTTCCCCGACGGGCGGGACGATCCTGGCCCGAGCTGAGCAGGATTCGTTGGATGCGGTAGTGCTTGCGGAGTGCGACCTGGACGAGCTCACCTCGTTCAGGGCCACTGTACCGTTCCGTCGCGACCTGCGGCCTGAAATCTACTCACGACCCACGAATTGAGGACGAGATGCCAGAGACCTATCCCAGTCGGGATTTTATCGGATATGGAACCCAGCCACCCATCTGCCACTGGCCGAACGGAGCCACCCTGGCCGTCAGCATAGGCATCAACTATGAAGAAGGCGCGGAAAACTTCCTGCCTGATAACGGGTTGCGGGAGTCTGTCGGTGAGGTAGGCAGCAGCGTCGGCGCCGACCAGCGTGATGTCTGGAACGAGTCCTTCTTCGAATACGGAAGCAGGGTCGGGGTGTGGCGCCTGCTGCGGTTGATGGCCAAATATGAGATTCCCGCAACGTTCTTCCTCTCCGCACTGGCAGGGGAGCGGAACCCTGCCGTAGCCTCGGCGATCGTCAAGGAAGGCCACGAGGCGTCCGGGCATGGGTACCGCTGGCGGGAGTACCACGAGCTCACAGCGGAAGAGCGCCGGGAGGACATCCGTCGGTGCGTTGAATCGATCGGCCGGCTGACAGGGGAAACTCCCGTCGGCTGGCTCAACAGGTACGCGCCCACCCCCGATACGCGAGCGCTGCTCATGGAAGCGGGAAACTTCCTGTACGACAACAATGCCTACAATGACGACATTCCCTACTATTCGCTCGTGGGAACCGCGCGAACTCCGTTCCTAGTGCTGCCCTACTCGATGGAACTCAACGATGCCAGAGCCTGGCGTGGTGCGATGCTCAGCCCTACCGAGTACGAGGACTTTCTGTGCCGGGCGTTCGATCAGCTCTACGCAGACAGCATGGAGGTGGCCCCGCGCATGATGTCCGTCGGACTGCACTGCCGTATTTCGGGCACGCCCGGGCGAACGTCGGCGGTGGAGAATTTTCTGCGCCACGCCCAAGGGCACGACGGCGTGTGGTTCGCCCGGCGCGATCAGATCGCGCGCTGGTGGCTAGAGAAAATGCCGCCACCGCTATCCGAGTCCTAGGAGACATCCCACCCTGGCTGGCCGGAAAAGTACCTCATGGCAAAGCTTTTCATTAAAGCATTGCATAGAACATGAAATATATTATACAGTTCAAGTACTTGTTCGAGAGAGGAAAATGCAATGAGTGAAGCAATCAAGCTTGAGGTCGAAGACCACATCGCGCGGGTTACGCTGGCCCGGCCGGAGAAGATGAACTCCATCAATCGGGCCCTCCGGCAGGAACTTTGGGACGCCTACCAAGCCATCAAGGCGGATACGGACATCTGGGCCGTGGTATTGACCGGAGAGGGCAAAGCGTTTTGCGCAGGGAAGGACCTGCTCGAACAGCCGAGTCCGGAGGACGAGACAATTCCTTCCAATGACGACATCTACTTGCTTCAGCGGCACCTGTACAAGCCCATCATCGTTGCAATCAACGGTGCCTGCCTCGCCCAGGGAGCCGGGTTCGCGTTGCTTTCGGATATCCGCATCATGTCCGAGCGGGCCACCTTCGGCTGGCCCCAAGTACGCCGGGGCATCAGCTCGGTCAGCGGCCCGACCCTCTTCGCCCGCGAAGTCCCATTGGCGCAGGCCGCGAAGTACAT
>DGBL01000231.1 GCA_002384315.1 Micrococcaceae bacterium UBA4005
AAAACTTTCGGGAGACGCGGAAATATCACTCAAAGGAGCACCTCATGAATTTCCTAGCATTTCTTCTTCTTGGACTTATTGCTGGAGCCATCGCGAAAATGATTCTTCCCGGCAGGCAGGGCGGCGGATGGCTCATCACCCTCGTTCTGGGAGTTGTTGGCGCACTGCTCGGGGGCTTCCTCGGAAGCGTCATCTTCGGAACCAGTGTTGACGGGTTCTTTGACCTCACCTCATGGTTGCTGGCCATTGGTGGTTCGATCATCGTGCTGCTGGTCTATGGTGCGCTGACCGGCCGTCGCTCGCGCGTCTAGCCGAACCGCGCGCGGCAAGCGTTGCTGGAGCGTTTTTGCTGACCGAACAACAAATATCCAGATGCAGGGCTGTTAAGCAATGCTGACCGAACCTTGGGGGGACGGTCAGAGCGAAGGGCGCCACCAGTTTATGGGGCGCCCTTCGTCGTACCCTGAACAATGAATAAAGAACAACAAACACGCAAGTGCCGTGACCCACGAAGATCCAGGAAAGGGATGGTGTGCACGTGAATCTCAGTGCCCGGTCAGGAGCTCATCGAATAACCACGCTGGCCGCGGAATCGCTGTTCGGCAAGGATAGGCAGCCCAAACCCGGGGCGGCCCGCGCGCTAGAGCGGGCTATTGACGTCCAGCGGCCGCTTGTCTTGGCGAATCTGCGTCGACTGCGGCGGAGGAACCCCTCGGCGACCATCCACGAGCTCGCACATGTCCTGGGGCGGGATTATCTGCGCACCGTCACCGCCACCGGTGCGGCCGTCGGAACGACGGCGGCTGTGCCCGGGGTCGGCACTGTCGCTGCGCTGGGCCTCTCAACGGCTGCAACGGTAGCGTTTCTCGAAGCAACTGCGCTCTACGCCCAGTCGATCGCGGAGTTGCATGGGGTAACCACCCACGACCCCGAACGGTCCCGCACCATGGTCATGGCCGTACTGATGGGAGAGGAAGGGATCTCACTGGTCAATGCTCTTCTCTCCAACCCCTCCGGCAGGGGCGCTCCAGAACATTGGGGAAAAGTGGTGGGGCAGACGGCGCCGGCATCGGTAATCCGCTCCCTCGCCGGAACCTTGCGGCGCCGCTTTCTCCGCCGGCTACTGGCGAGGCAGGGCAGCGCGCTCATTGGCCGGGCGCTGCCTCTCGGGGTGGGCGCCGTCGTGGGCGGGGCGGGCAACCATATGATGGGTAAAGCGGTCATCCGCGCGACGCACTCTGCATTTGGGGAGCTTCCCACAGCCGTACCGGGGGAATTGGAATCGGACATTCTCGCCGCCGATGGGGCAGGGGAGACAGCCAACCCGCCCCGCGCCTAAGGGAGAATGGCGTGGGCCAAGGCGAAGATCGACAGCCCGGCCAGTGATCCCACCATGGTTCCATTGAGTCGGATGAATTGCAGGTCACGGCCGATCTGGAGCTCGATCTTTCGGGATGTTTCCGTGCCGTCCCAGCGTCCGACTGTTTCCTCGACGATCGCCGCCATATCGCTCCGATACGTGCGCACCACATGGCCAAGGGCATCCCCTAGCCACTGATCTACCCGTGCAGCGAATACCTCGTCTTCCGCCAGCCGTCGTCCGAGATTCCGTAGGACGCGCTCAAAGCCCAGGCTGAGGCTGCTCGCTGGATTGTCAATGGCCTCCAGCAGCGCGTTTTTGATCTGCAGCCAACTACTGACGGAGAGATCGCGGATGCGGGGGTCATCCACGAGCTCCGTCTTGATCCGTTCAACCCGGCCGATCGTCTCCGGATTGACCTGGAGATCACGGACGAGATCGGTGAGATAGTTGTCCACGGACTGGCGGACGTCGTGGTCGGGGTCCGACTGGACCGCCTGGAGAAAGCTGGCGAGTTCGGCATAGACGCGATCGGCCACCACGCTGTCCATAAAGCGTGGAACCCATGCCGGTGCGCGGTCGCCAACAATCCGGGTGACCACATCATAATTTCCGGCGAGCCAGTCGGAGGCCCGGTCTACCATCAGGTCAACTAGTCCATGATGACCGCCTGCAGCGAAGATCTTTTCCGCGAGGCGCCCCGCCGGAGGCCCCCACTGCGGGGCAATGAGGTGCTGGCGGACCAGTGATTCCACGATGCCCTGCACGGCGTCGTCGTCGAGCACGGTAATCGCGGCTCGGATCAAGATGGCGCCTTCCGCCGTGACACGGCGGGCGTGGGCTGGCTGAGCCAGCCAGGTGCCCGTCCGGCAGGCGACGTGCGCGGAGGCGAGCTTGGCGCGCACTACGGGTTCGGCCAGGAAATTTTCCCCCACAAACGCACCCAGGGAGGCTCCAATCTGGTCCTTTTTACGGGGAATAATCGCAGTATGGGGGATGGGAAGTCCCAGCGGACGGCGGAAAAGAGCCGTCACCGCGAACCAGTCTGCCAAGGCTCCGACCATTCCGCCTTCGGCTGCCGCCCGCACGTACTGTAGCCACGGATACTCATCCTGGAATGTGTAGGCGAGCACAAAAACGGCGGCAATAACCACCAGTAGCCCGGTAGCGAGGCGCTTCATCCGGCGTAAGTCGGTGTCCTTGAGGGCTTCAGTATCATTGGCGCGCTGCTCACTCACGCTTGCCAGTCTAGGCGGAGCGCGTGCTCTCCAGGCCCGATGCATTATTCCCCGGTGCGCTAATGACGGCCGGCAATCACGTAGCGTGAGGTAGGCGAGGGTTGGACGGTCCAACCAGCCGAGACGGAGACCTACGTGCATCCTGCGATTTTTGCCCACCGCGGGTCCAGCGGGCGATTCGCTGAGCATACCCGGGCCGCTTACCTGCAGGCGCTTGCAGACGGCGCCGACGGGGTGGAATGCGATGTGCACCTCACCCGGGACCGCGAGCTCGTCTGTATCCACGATCCGCGCCTGGACAGGACCTCCAACGGCACCGGTGATGTCGCCTCAACCCGGCTCAAGGACTTACGGTCGCTGGATTTTTCCTCGTGGAAAGGAGCGCGGATACCCGCCGAATACGGCGGGATTTTCAACCAGCTGCTCTCACTCGCAGACCTGCTGGACATACTGCTGGCCGCGCGGCGTCCAGTGTCCCTGGCTATCGAACTGAAGCACCCCAGTCCCTTCGGACTGCGGTTGGAAGAGCAGTTGATCAGCTTCTTGCTTAATCGCGGATGGAATCCGGTGGGCTCAACCCTCGGGAACATTACGGTCAGTTTCATGAGCTTCAATCCGGACTCGATGCGCCGGCTACTGGAGGTCGCGCCGCAGCATTCAGTCTGCCAGCTGGTAGCCGATGTGAATCGCGATGAGGTCAAAGGTGCACTGTTTTTCGGTGCGCTGGCGGCCGGAGCAGTGGTGAACCTCATGCGGCGCGCAGTGCGCGAAGGCGAGCGGCTCATCCGGCTGCATTCGGTGGGGATCGCCGGTCCTGGAATCAAATACGTGCGTGACCACCCGGAGACCGTGGCCGGCTGGATCGCGGACGGTGTCCGGGTGCGCGCCTGGACCGTGAACACCGACGACGACGCCGCACTCGTGCAGCAACTTGGCATCCACGAGATCACTACCGACTACCCGTCGCGTATGCGTGAATTGCTAGCAGGCGGGACGGTAGCGTAAGTGTGTGATCTTATGGGGTGATGAAGGCCCCGATCGAGGACTACGCGCTGGTATCCGATCTGCACACCGGTGCACTCATATCCCGCGGCGGCAGCGTCGATTGGCTCTGTTTTCCCCGGTTCGACTCGGCCGCTGTATTCAGCGCACTCTTGGGAGACGAGGACCACGGCCGCTGGAAGCTCGCCCCGTCCTCAGCGTCCGGCACTGTGCTGAACAGACGCTACCTCGACTCCACCTTCGTTCTCCAGACGCATTGGTCAACAGAGTCGGGGGAGGTTGAGGTCACGGACTTCATGCCGGTCGGAGACAGACGGGCATCGCTGGTTCGACGGATCAGGGGATTGCGCGGCGAGGTGTCGATGCGCCAGGAACTGGCCATACGATACGGCTACGGGCAGGTACTGCCGTGGGTTCGGCGCGAAGAAGGCCGGCAAGGGACGCTCCTCATCGCGATGGCGGGTCCGGACGCAATGCTGCTGCGCGGCAGCGCTTCCCTGCGGCCTACTGATCACCGGCATACCGGTGATTTCACCATCACGGCCGGTGGCGTCGTCGACCTTGAACTGGTCTGGTATCCCTCGCACCGCGAACCGCCGGAAGCGATCGACGTTGACGCCGCCCTAGAACGAACGGTCGGCTATTGGCGCGCCTGGGCGTCCAATTGCCATCGGCGGGGCCGGTACGACGAGCCAGTGAAGCGATCGCTGCTGGTCTTGCGCGCCCTCACCCATGAGGACACCGGTGGAATTGTTGCGGCACCGACCACGTCCCTGCCCGAAAAGTTTGGCGGGGAACGCAACTGGGACTACCGGTATTGCTGGCTTCGGGATGCCGCGCTGACGCTCGAAGCCATGATGACCCACGGGTATCGGGATGAGGCGATGCACTGGCGGAATTGGCTGCTGCGGGCGGTGGCGGGGGACCCGGAGGACATTCAGATCGTGTACGGCCTCGCTGGCGAGCGGGACCTGGCGGAACGGACCCTGGGACACCTGCCTGGCTACGCGGGTTCCGTGCCGGTGCGGGTCGGCAACGGGGCGGTGCTTCAGTACCAGGCGGATGTCGTGGGAGAGGTCATGGTCGCGCTGGGAAACCTGCGTGACGCTGGCGGTATGGAGGATGATTTCTCCTGGTCGCTGCAGCGTTCGCTGCTTCGTTTTGCGGAAAAGCATGTGCAGGACAAAGACCACGGAATTTGGGAAATGCGTGGGGAACCGCGTCACTTCACGCACTCGCGGGTGATGATGTGGGCTGCTTTCGACTGCGGGGTGCGGGCAGTGCGCGAGTATGGGCTCGCTGGACCGGCGGACAGGTGGGGTCAGCTGCGCGATAGCCTCCGCGCGGAAATCCTGGAGCGCGGGTATAACCAGGAACTGAAGTCGTTCACGCAGAGTTACGATTCAACCGACGTGGATGCGTCGTTGCTCCAGTTGGCGCAGGTCGGGTTCATCGACTACACGGACCCGTGCATGCTCAGCACTGTCAAGCGGCTGGAGAGCGAACTTGTTGACGACTACGGCTTGCTCGCCAGGTATCGAACCGAGACCGCGGCTGATGGCCTCGAACCAGGCGAATACCGGTTCCTTGCCTGCTCATTCTGGCTGGTTGAACAATACGCCCGCAGCGGGAGAGTCGCAGAAGCGGTGGCGCTGCTGGATCAACTGATCGGTTACGGTAACGAACTCGGGCTTCTGTCGGAAGAATACGATCCCGCCGGAGCGCGGATGGCAGGGAACTTTCCACAGGCATTCTCTCACCTTGCCCTGGTGCGCGCCGCCGACGCCGTGCACGCAGTACTTGGTGAGGCTGCAGTGGGCATGCCCCCGCGGTAGGCGAAGCGGGGCCCGGCACCGTAACCTGAATCAGTGAAAGCCCTGCGATCTCCGGCCGTGCGCGTCGGCTTGTCCGTCGCCGTCGCCACCGGACTGTACGGAATCTCTTTCGGTGCCCTCTCGGTCTCTTCCGGGCTCGATCTGTGGCAGACCATGGCCCTGAGCTTGTTGTTGTTCAGCGGCGGGTCGCAGTTCGCATTCATCGGCGTGGTTGCGGGCGGAGGCAGCGGACTGTCCGCGATGTCAGCCGCCGCGCTGCTCGGAGTCCGTAACGCTGTCTATGGGATGCAGCTCAATGCGCTGTTCAAACCGCAAGGATGGCGAAAAGTTGTTTCCGCTCACCTGACCATCGATGAATCGGTGGCGACTGCGACCGGACAAACTTCCGCAACTGAGCAACGCCGGGGTTTCTGGGCAGCCGGCGTTGGCGTATTCGTGCTGTGGAATATTTTCACCGCTGCCGGGGCGCTGCTCGGCGCGGCCGTGGGAGACCCTGCTCAGTGGGGCCTCGACGGAGCCGCCGCGGCCGCTTTCCTCGGTTTGCTTTGGCCACGGCTCAGGGCGAAGGAGCCGGTGGCTATCGCCGTCGCATGCGCGGCGGCCACGCTGGCCGCCGTACCGTTCGCGCCGCCGGGGATCCCGATCCTGGTCGCTGCCGTGGTCGCAGCGGCACTCGGGTGGAGCGGCTTCGGCCCATCGTCCGAGGGCCTTGAACCGGATGTTGACCCCTACCCGGCCACTGGCGGCGCACGATGAGCCTGTGGGTGTGGATCCTGATGGCATGTGTAGTCTCATTTGCCACCAAGTTTGTGGGCTACCTGGTGCCCGAACGGCTGATGGACAACCCACGCATGCTCCGCGTGGCTGGAGCGTTGACGATTGGTCTGCTCGCGTCCCTGACGGCCGTCAATACGGTCGCCACGGGGACAACATTGGTCCTGGATGCGCGTATCGCGGCGCTGGTAGCCGCTGCGTTGGCGTTGGTGCTGCGGGCGCCGTTCCTAGTGGTGGTGGCCGCAGGTGCCGCCGCCGCCGCCGTCGTGCGTTGGATGGGGTTCCCCTGACCAAAACAAGCGAAGGGCTGACGCCGGGGCGGCTTCGTGCCAGACTGGGACCATGCTCGTTGCCTTTTCAGTTGCACCCTCCGGTTCCGTCGGCTCCGACGATGATAGTGCGGACGCTTCCATGCACGACGCCGTCGCCGCCGCCGTCGCGGTAGTCCGGGAGTCCGGGCTGCCGAACCACACTGACTCGATGTTCACCACTATCGAGGGTGAATGGGATGAAGTGATGGCCGTGGTCAAACACGCCACTGAGGCGGTAAGTCGATACGGCAGCCGGGTCTCCCTGGTGCTGAAGGCTGATATCCGCCCCGGATTCAGCAGCGAGCTGACGGGCAAAGTCGAACGGCTGGAGAAGGCCATTGAAGAAATGGGCGGTTTCCAGGGCCATTCCTGACATGCGCAACGCCGTCCTTGCACTCGATTGTCTGGGGGGTCCGCGCTAATGGCCCGGCCTTCCCGCCCAGCGCCCGAAGCGGGCGAGTTTTCCATAGACACCGGCAGTTGTGAGCTGGAGCCGGATCCCTACAATTCCAACGGATGGGTGCTTCGGATCAACGGGGTGCCCAGCTCGCATATCGACCTGCTAGACCCGCTTCGGCTGGACTTCGAGTACATGCGCTGGATCGCGTCCCTGGTGGGCTCGCGGTGGGAGAGCCAGGATAGCCTTCGTGTCCTGCACCTTGGAGGAGGCGCATGCTCGCTGGCACGCTACATTGCTGCCGCCTACCCCATGGCTAGGCAGGTTGTGGTCGAACTGGACGGGCGGCTTGCGGTATTGGTGCGTGAATGGTTCGATCTGCCGCGAGCGCCCTTGGTGCGCATCCGGGTCGGTGAAGCACGGGCAGTCACCCAGTGCCTGACTGAACGCACCCGAGATCTGGTGATCCGCGATGTGTTTGCAGGCAGCCACACGCCACCGGCGCTCACCACCGCGGAATTCACGCAGGAAGCGAAGAACGTTCTCGCGGCGGATGGCGTGTATGTGGTTAATTGCGGCGATACTCCTGATCTCAGGACAGCGCGACGCGAAGCGGCTACTATCGCGGCTGCTTTTGCACATACGGTGATCATTGCCGACCCGACCATGCTCAAGGGGCGCCGGCATGGAAACATCATCATTGCCGGCAGTGACCAGCCAATCGGCCACAGCGCGGGGTTGGCGCGGGAACTGCTCGGCGGCGGAGTTCCGGCTCAGCTTTGGCAGGACGGCAAGGTTCGCGCGTTCGCGCGCGGAGCGGCAGTCCTGTTGGACGATCGCGCCGGGGCGGCGACAGGGGCCGAAGCCTAAGCCTGCGGTACTTCGCCGGCAGCGTCGGTGATGCCGAGTAGCTGATTTTCGCAGGAGCGGGTAGCCTGCTGCAGCGCGTGGACGACGGCGGCCACCGCTGGTTGCCGCAGCGAATCCGGTCTGGCCACCAGCCAGTATGCGAGTTTCTCGGCAATGACGTCGGGTAGGAGGCGAATCAGGTCCGGGTGCCGGTCGGCCATGAAGCACGGGAGCAGTCCCAGGCCTGCGCCTGCCCGGGTCGCTTCAACATGGACGAACACGTTCGTTGAACTTACCGAGTCCCGCATGGTCGGCAGCAGCCGGCGCGGCGCATCGAGGCTGTCGACCTGCAGCATCGAATCGATGAAGTACACGAGCGGGTGCTCCAGTACCTCTTCCAAGGAGTGCGGGATTCCATGGTCCCGTAGATAGGTGTGTGATCCGTACAGGCCCAGCACATAGGTTCCCAGCCGCAGCGTCTGCGCCCGATGGACCTCAGGTTTTCCCACCACCACTTCCAGGTCCACGCCGCTGCGCGTCTGGGATGCCCGGCGGGTGGCCGCAATAATCTCCATGCTCAGCTCGGGATGATCCTCGCGCAACCGGGCGAAAGCTGGGGCTGCTAGGTAGGCGCTGAAGCCGTCCGTCGCGCTGATGCGCACGACGCCGGAGAGGCGGCCGCCGTCGTCGTCCAGTTGTTCCAGCG
>DGBL01000172.1 GCA_002384315.1 Micrococcaceae bacterium UBA4005
CTGCTGCATGCCGGGCCGGGGCACCTGGTCAGCAACATCGTTCCGTTGCTGGTCCTGGGTTTCCTGACGTTCCTTGAGGGCGCGCGCCGCTTCGCGGTTGCGGCCGGGCTCAGTTGGGTGGTCTCCGGGGTGGGAGTGTGGGTGCTCGGTGCAGGCCCGACCATCGGAGCTTCCGGCGTCGTTTTCGGCCTCTTCAGCTATCTGCTGCTCAGGGGTTTCTACAACCGCAACTGGAGGCAGGTACTGCTGGCCGTGCTGCTGTTCCTGATGTACGGATCAATCCTGTTCGGGTTGTTTCCGGTACCGGGATCGAATATTTCCTGGCAGGCGCACTTGTTCGGTGCCATCGGCGGGGTGATAGCGGCGATCAAACTCCGACGGCGGCCCGCCCCGGTGGGGAGGGACCGTCGTCGTCGTTGAGGATCGCGCGCTCAACCAGGCCGGGGCTTAGCCGACGTAAGGCTTCGCGGAGATGATTTCGACCGTGATTTCCTTGCCGTTGGGGGCGGAGTAGGTGACCACATCCCCGGCCTTGGTACCCTGGATAGCCGCGCCGAGCGGTGACTTCTCGCTGTATACGTCTATTCCGGTATCCCCAGCGACTTCACGGCTGCCCAGGAGGAAATGTTCAACATCTCCGGCAATCCGGGCCTTAACCATCATTCCCGGTTCGACGACGCCGTCATCTGCGGGAGACTCTCCGACATGGGCGTCGTTGAGAAGATGAGTGAGCTGACGGATGCGCGCCTCCGCCTTCCCCTGCTCCTCTTTGGCCGCGTGGTAGCCCCCGTTCTCCTTCAAATCGCCTTCGGAGCGTGCCTGCTCGATCCGGGCCACGATTTCCGTGCGGCCAGGGCCCGAGAGATGCTCCAGCTCGGCCTTGAGCCGGTCGTAGGACTCCTGCGTGAGCCAGGCAACGGGTGCGTCGTTAGTGGACACGGGGTATCTCCTTAGATGCTTCCGGACCGCGGCTGCGGCCCGGCTCATGACGTGATGCGACTGCCCGGCAAGCAAGCACTTGCCAAAGTAAAGACCCCGCCCTGTGGTCGATCGTGGTGACCACGGATCGCGGTGGAGGCGGGGCGGAACGCTTCGGACCATTCTAGTCAGCAGGGCGGAATATCCCAAGATTCCGTGCCGCGCGGGGGATTCCGCACCGCGAATCGCTCACCAGGGCCTGTGGCTGGGTCCTTGGCAGCGCCGGCAACAGTGCCGTCGACAGTATCGTCAATCTGTCAGCAGCCAGCATTCCCGGACCCCGCCGGAGACGCCCGGAGAGTCCGTGCGCAGTTCCACCTGGTGGGCTGTGGTCCGCCCGTCACTGACGCCGTCGGCTGCTGTCATCGGGCCGATAGTTACGACCTTCCAGCCAACTACGGCGTAGTCCTCGCTGAGCACCTGCACCGCGCACTGGACCGTATCCGCGGCGGGTTTGGTCACATCGAAATCCACCCGCGCGCTGGTGGGGCCTGAAATCGCGAAACCCACGTCCTTCGAGACGATCCGCGGCGAGCCGCTGGTGAATGAAAAAATACCGACGACGACGACGGCTGCTCCGAGAACCGCCAGCAGCACCCACCGGCGCACACCCGCAGGCCACCCCGGCTTGGGGGTGCCATAACGATTGGCTACTCTTGGGGAAGGCGGTCGCGACGGTTTCATCACCGCCATTTTACCGCTGATCCGTCGACGGGCGCGCAGTCGCCCCGCGCAACCCCACTACAGGAGCCCAACCCTTGTCCCCGACTGACGCACCAGCACCGCAGCAGCTCAGACTGCTCGCCGTCCATGCCCACCCCGATGATGAATCGAGCAAGGGCGCTGCCACCATGGCCAGTTACGTGGCCGCAGGGGTCGAGGTTATGGTCGCAACGTGTACCGGAGGCGAGCGCGGAGACGTTCTGAACCCGGCCGCCGCGCAGGATCCTGCCGCCGGGAGGGACCTCGCCGGGTTACGGCGACGCGAGATGGCTGCCGCCGTCCAGGCGTTGGGAGTCAGCCACCGCTGGCTGGGGTTCATGGACTCCGGCCTGCCCGAGGGCGATCCCTTGCCGGACCTGCCCGCGGGCTGCTTCGCGGTGCAGCCGTTGGAGCGGGCCGCAGCGCCGCTGGTGCGGTTGATCCGTGAATTCCGCCCGCAGGTGATCCTCAGTTATGACGAAAACGGCGGCTACCCGCATCCGGACCACATCATGGCCCACCGGGTGACCGTCGAAGCGTTCGGGGCAGCCGGTGATGCCGCAAGATACCCCGGTACCGGAGAGCCCTGGAACGTCGCCAAGCTCTACTACGACCGTGCTTTCAATCCGGACCGTTTCCGCGCACTGCACTTCGCGCTGGAGGAGGCCGGACTGCAGTCTCCCTATGCAGAGCGCCTCGCGCAATGGCTCGAAGGCGACGCCGAAGGCCACAAGCCCGCTGCGCCTACGCACGCCACGACCACGCAGATCGAGTGCGGCGACTTTTTTGCCCACCGCGAGCAGGCGCTGCTGGCGCACCGCACCCAGGTGGACCCGGAGGGATTCTTCTTCGCCGTGTCAGCTGATTTCCAGCGCAGGGTCTGGCCGTGGGAAGATTACTCGCTGATTCACTCGCGGGTGCAGACGACGCTCCCGGAAACTGATTTCTTCGCCGGGATCAGGGACGGGTCCGCTGCCGCGTCCGCGTAGAGTTATCCTGGCGGGAAAAGTCCCCGCCGCTGCCTGAAAGTGGTACACAGTGCTCTTCCTGCTCAATATTGCTGCCGCAACCGCCCCCGCCGACGAACCGGGCCTGCGCCCTGGACTCGATCCAAGTTCGGTCACACCGGGGACACTTGGCTTCGTTTTTACCGCACTGATCGTGGTCGCAGTGATTTTCCTCATCCGTGACATGACCAAACGAATCCGCCGGGTCCGCTACCGTGCGGAGGCCGAAGCACTCGAGGCCGAACGGCGCGATGCGCGGGGCCCTGATGGTGATTCGCTGCCGACGGACGAGCGCGGAAACTAGCTTCCGATCGGGTGCAATACGGCGTAGATGATCGCCGTGAAGTGCGCAGCGAAAGCCGCGACGGTGAAGGCATGGAAGAGTTCATGGAAGCCGAACCATTCGATACTGAAGTTCGGGCGCTTGATCCCGTAGAAGACCGCGCCGGTGATGTACAAGGCCCCGCCCACACAGATCAATACCGCGGCGAGGACGCTGGCTTCGAAAAACTGTGGCAGGTAGAACAGGGAGCCCATACCCAGTGCGACGTAGATCGGCACATACAGCCAGCGCGGGGCATTGACCCACAGCACGCGGAAGAGCACCCCGGCGATAGCGCCTGTCCAGATCACAGCGAGCAGCAGAGTCGCTTCATGGCGCTGCAGCAGCGCCCACGCCAGCGGTGTGTAGGAGCCGGCGATCACGAGCATGATGTTCGTGTGATCCAGCCGTTTGAGCACCAGATGGGTCCGGTCCGACCAGTTCCCGCGATGATAGACGGCACTGACGCCGAATAGGAGCATGCCGGTAATGGCATAGATCGCGGAGGCGACTTTCAGCCCGGTCGTCGGGGCCACGGCGACCAGCACAATGCCTGCGGCGATGGCCAGCGGGGTGGCCCCGACGTGGATCCAGCCGCGCCATTTTGGTTTGATCCGCAGCGCCTGGGCCATATGCTCCACAGCCGTTTCGACGGGACCGCCCTTACCGGGCGCCTTCCGTTCCTCCGGGGGGTGCGAAGCCGGGGTGGGGCGGGACATCATGCCGAAAGTCTAGCCGAGCCCGGCGGTACCTTAGGATCAGAACAGTGCATCGGGGTCGGTCGGCGCCGGGGTGAGCAGGAGAGGTGGCGGCAGTGGCAGTGAAGTTTCCGGGTGTCGCCTATCGGTTCTACGAACGCAGGCTGCAGGCCTCGCTGGCGGAGAACCGCATCCCGCATCACATCGGGGTGATGGTCGACGGCAACCGGCGGTGGGCGAAGCTCGCAGGAGCGCCCACGAGCCATGGGCACCAGGCCGGAGCGGACAAGATCCATGAGTTTCTCGGCTGGTGCGAGGAACTCGGCGTGGACGTGGTCACCCTCTATATGCTCTCCACTGACAACATGGGCCGCCCCGCGGAGGAGATCGGCCAGCTGATGGACATCATTTCCAACACCCTGGACCGGCTCGGTGAGAGCAAACGGGTGCGTGTGCAGCCGGTCGGCGCCCTCGAACTGCTACCGACGCACCTTGCGGAAAACCTGTGCGCCCTGGCTAAGGCCACCGAAGCAATCGAAGGCCTCCACGTCAACGTCGCTGTGGGGTACGGGGGCCGGCGGGAGATCGTCGACGCGGTGAAGGAGCTTTTGCGTAAAGCCGCGGACGACGGCACCAGCCTCGAGGAGCTGGCGGAGACCCTGAGTGGGGAGGACATCTCCGCGAACCTCTACACCCGAGGCCAGCAGGACCCGGATCTGGTGATCCGCACCTCGGGGGAACAGCGGCTCTCCGGGTTCCTGATGTGGCAGAGCGCGTACAGTGAATTCTATTTTTGCGAGGCGCTGTGGCCGGATTTCCGCCGCGTCGACTTCCTGCGCGCGCTGCGCGACTATGGGCGCCGCCAGCGCCGATTCGGGTCCTGAAGCTGTTCACCGAATCTTAACGTTCGACACACGGCGTTCCTTCTCGAGGCATTGCCGGGGCAGGCGTATTCTCGATCGCATCAGCCGGTATCCGTGCCGGTTGACGGGAGGCCACCGATGCAGCCGATAGTGCGCACCAGCACATCGATCGATTCGGGGAGGCCGTGTCCGGTCTCCAGGGCCGTACCGTCTTACCCACCCTTCGATACTCGGGGTGCCCACACCCCGGAGTGGAGTTCCCATGGCCAGAAATGACACCAGCACCTCAACGAGCCCGCGCGGAGTGCAGGAGCCCGGCAAGCGCAGCTACGTGATCGACACCTCGGTGCTGATCTCGGATCCGCGGGCCATCCTCCGGTTCGCCGAACACGAGGTGATCCTGCCCGTGGTGGTCATCTCGGAGCTGGAAGCCAAGCGCCATGACCCGGAGCTGGGCTACTTTGCCCGCAAGGCGCTGCGGTTGCTTGATGACCTGCGAATCCAGCACGGCGGGCTCAACCAGGCGGTCCCTCTTGGGGAAGAGGGCGGAACGCTGAGGGTCGAGCTCAACCACGTCTCCACGGAAGTGCTTCCGGTAGGGTTCCGCAGCGGCGACAACGACTCGCGCATCCTCGCGGTGGCGAAAAACCTTGCGGACGAGGGCCGCGACGTCACGGTCGTATCCAAGGACCTCCCGATGCGGGTAAAAGCGTCCGCAATGGGATTGCTGGCCGATGAATACCGCAACGAGTTAGTGCGCGATTCCGGTTGGACCGGCATGGCCGAACTTGAGGTCACCGCCGAAGACCTCGATTCGCTCTACGCGCACGAGCCAGTCTTCCACCCGGCGGGAGCGGAGCTACCGGTGAACACCGGCGTCGTCATGCTCTCCCCGCGCGGTTCCGGGCTGGCCCGTGTCGGGGCGGACAAGCAACTCCGCCTCGTCCGTGGAGACCGGGACGTCTTCGGCCTGCACGGGCGCTCGGCCGAGCAGCGGCTGGCCATCGACCTGCTAATGGACCAGGAGGTGGGTATCGTCTCGCTCGGTGGCCGGGCCGGCACCGGGAAGTCCGCGCTCGCGCTGTGCGCCGGGCTGGAAGCGGTACTGGAACGGCGCGAACACCGCAAGGTCGTGGTTTTCCGGCCGCTGTACGCGGTGGGAGGCCAGGAGCTCGGGTACCTGCCAGGAAGCGAAAGCGAGAAGATGAACCCTTGGGCGCAGGCGGTGTTCGACACTCTCGGCGCACTGGTATCCCAGGAAGTAGTTGAGGAGGTGATGGACCGGGGGATGCTCGAGGTGCTGCCGCTNNNCAGCGCGACAACCTCCGCGTCGGCCGGCACGACGGTATTGCCGCCGTCGTCGAGACGCTCAAGGGCCATCCGCTGTTCGGCCACATGACACTGACCAGATCGGAACGCTCGCCGATCGCCGCGCTGGTTACTGAACTGCTCGAAGGTGCCGAAGTCGGTTGATCCGGACCGCTCGTCACGTACGGTGGATCCATGACGTCGATCCTCGGTGCCTATTGGGCGGATGCCAGCCCCGCCTTCTGGCTCCTGGCGGCGGCCCTGACGGGCCTCGCCGTCGTCGGCGTTTGGCTCACCGCCGTCGATATCCGCATGCACCGGCTGCCCAACCGGATCGTGCTGCCCTCCTACCCCGTGGCGGTTCTGCTGCTGGGCGCCGCGGCCGCCGTCGCGGGAGACTGGAGCCGGCTCGGAGGGATGGCCGGAGGCGCCGGGCTGCTCTGGCTGGGATATTTCCTGGTCCACCGCGCCTACCCTGCAGGGCTGGGATTCGGTGACGTCAAGCTCGCAGGACTCCTGGGCCTGTACCTCGGCTTTGTTGGGTGGCACACGGCCTGGTGGGGCACCTTGGCCGGGTTCCTGCTCGCGGGCTTGTGGGGGCTGCTGCTGATCCTGGCGCGGAAGGGAAACGGCGCTACCGCGTTCCCTTTCGGCCCCTTCATGATTCTCGGCGCCGTGCTGGCTCTCGCCGGACCGGGCTGAACGTTCGGCGGGCGGCCCGGAACACCGGGCGCGCCCGCGGGCGCGCCCCTACGCTTCGGGCGGGCGTGTCATCGAGAGCACGTCGAGGGCG
>DGBL01000048.1 GCA_002384315.1 Micrococcaceae bacterium UBA4005
GATGCTGAATCCGAACCGGGTACTCTCCAAAGCGCAGATTCTCGACCACGTGTGGGAATACGATTTCAACGGGGATGCCTCGATTGTGGAATCGTACATCTCCTACCTACGGCGCAAGATCGACTCGAACCCCGACTCCACGGCATTGATCCAAACGAAGCGTGGCGTGGGGTATCTCCTGCGCACTGCGGATCGCCGCTGAAGGCCAACCCGCAATGATCAGGCGCTGGAACTCGTCCTCGCTGCGCTCCCAGCTGGTGGCCATCATGACCCTGCTGATGGTGATCACCGTGGCGATCACCGGCGTTGTGACTGAGTCGCTGCTGCGCAGCAGTCTCATCGACCGTCTCGATGCGGACATCACGACCAACGCCCAATCAGTGTCGGAAGCGTATTATCGGGGCGAAACCACGAACGACCCTTCTCTCTTTCGCTACTACGGGGCACTGGTGGAACTGGACGGCACTATCCGGGGCCCGGCACAGACTGAGCGGCCCATGGATCAACCGCGCATCCCCAATCTGCCCGCGGAGAGCATCGCTGAACTCGGCGGGCGCGGATTCAACGTGCCGGGAACCGACAGCTCCAGCGACGGGTGGCGCGTGCGGGTCCTGCCCCTGGAGTCAAGCCCTGCGCACTTCGCTGTCGCCACCCCGCTGGCCGCTGTCAACGACTCGGTGCGCGAAGCGTCCAAGACGATCTTCACCGTCGGCATGCTCGCCACCCTGGTCGCTTCGGTCATAGCGTTCCTCGCGGTCACCCGCCAGTTCAAGCCGCTGGCGAGGGTCGAACGAACCGCCGCGGCAATCGCGGCCGGAGATCTGTCCCGGCGAGTGAAGATCGAGCGACCCGCGACGGAGGTGGGTAGGTTGTCCCGCTCCCTGAACGCGATGCTGGCGCATATCGAAACCGCATTCGCCGCGCGCACTGACTCGGAGCGAAAGATGCGACGGTTCGTCGCAGATGCCTCCCACGAACTTCGCACACCGCTGGTGACAATACGCGGCTTTTCTGAGTTGTACCGTCACGGTGCGTTGCAGAAGGATGACGACATTGCAGCAGCGATGGGCCGCATCGAGAGCGAGGCTATCCGGATGGGGCAACTGGTTGAGGATCTGCTCACCCTGGCCCGCATTGACGAGCAGCGTCCGCTCGAATCCGGCCCCGTGGACCTTATGGTGCTGGGCAACGACGCCGCCCTTGACGCCCGCGCCATTGCCCCCGACAGGACAATCACCGTGATCGGCCTCGATGGAGGTAAGCCGCGCCCAGCACCGACAGTCGGAGATGAGGCCCGGCTTCGCCAGGTCGTGGCGAACCTTATGACCAATGCCCTCCGGTACACGCCGGACGGCACGCCGCTGGAAGTCGCCGTCGGCGTCGAGCCAGTCATCCACGGGAGGCAGGACTCCGTGATCGAGGTGCGCGACCACGGCCCGGGAATCTCCGAAGACGACGCGGCCCGGGTCTTCGAACGCTTCTACCGCGCAGATTCCTCCCGCCACCGGGAGACCGGGGGAACGGGGCTGGGCCTGGCCATCGTTGCGGCCCTTGTTGCCCAGCACGACGGCGCCGTCCGCCTGAGTGAAACTCCCGGCGGCGGCGCAACATTGTCCATCCGACTCCCGTACGCCACCGCCGAGCCTTCCGACCCGGGTCCTTCCCCCTCTGCCGCGGACTAGTTCGTCTGAGCGACCACTTCTTGTCCACATAGAACGTTCCGTCCCCTCCGACAGGTCTGCCTCGCCACTAGTCTCGCTGTGGACCGCACCCACAAGCTCCAGGAGGAAAACCATGACGCTCTTCAACGTTGATACCGACGGTCTAGCCGCCAAAAGCGGCCAAGTTCAGGGAACAATCGGCAGACTGCAGGCAGAGGTGGACGGCATGCAACTCGGCCTGCGCGAGCTTGAACAGGTCTGGAGCGGCCAGGCGTCGGCGAACTTCCAGCTCCTCGTCACCGAGTGGCGGGCAACCCAGGCCAAGGTCGAGGAGTCGCTGGCGAGCATCAACCAGGCCCTCAGCGTTGCCACCCAGCAGTATCAGGAGGCCGAACTCAGCAACGCGCGGATGTTCATGCGCTGAGCGGGGCCACCCGTTTGGGCTACCGCGCATGCACGCAGCAGGGGGCGGCACCCGGATTGGGTGCCGCCCCCTGCTGTAAGGACTGTTCGGTTTGAGCGTGGGGGCTAGAAGCCGCCCATGCCGCCCATGCCGCCCATGTCATCTCCGCCGCCGCCAGCTGGTGCCGACTTCTCCGGCTTGTCCGCCACAACCGCTTCGGTGGTGAGGAACAGTCCAGCAATCGATGCCGCATTCTGCAGCGCTGAGCGGGTGACCTTCACGGGGTCGTTGACACCTGCTGCGAGCAGGTCCTCGTAAACCCCGGTGGCCGCGTTCAGACCGTGGCCTGCAGGCAGGCTGCGGACCTTCGCCGCAACGACGCCAGGCTCAAGGCCAGCGTTGAAGGCGATCTGCTTCAGCGGTGCGTCGATGGCCACGCGGACGATGTTCGCCCCGGTTGCCTCGTCTCCGGTCAGGTGCAGGTCAGCGAAAGCGCGCTCGCCAGCCTGGATGAGGGCTACGCCACCACCGGCAACGATGCCTTCTTCCACCGCGGCACGTGTGGCGTGCAGGGCGTCTTCG
>DGBL01000037.1:0-8857 GCA_002384315.1 Micrococcaceae bacterium UBA4005
AGTCCGCGAGCGCATGTGAGTGGAGAGCTCGACCCCGTCGGGATGCAGCCCGCCAAGGTAGACGATGCGTCCGACGCCGGCCGCCGTAGCGGCAGCGGCAACGGTGCGGGCGATGTGCGCCTCGCGCTCTTCGAACCCCCTGCCCGATGCCATCGAATGGACCAGATAGTACAGGGTCTGGACGCCTGCGCAGGCTGCAGCCATGCCCTCCTGATCCTGGAGGTCTCCCTGGACGATGTCTACGGCGGATGCCCAGGGCACGTCCTTGAGCTTGTCCGGGGTGCGCACCAGGACCCTCACGCGGTGGCCGTCGGCCACCAGCCGGGTGACCAGCCGGCCGCCAATGTAGCCGGTTGCGCCGGTGACTAGGATGAGTTCGCCGCGGGTTTCCATGGGCCCAGCCTACGCACGTCACCGCTGGCTGGCGACACAGGAAAAGCCCCCGACCGCGACGATGCGCGGTCGGGGGCTTTTGGTGGCTCCCCCGACTGGACTTGAACCAGTAACCCTTCGATTAACANNTCTGCCAATTGAGCTACGGGGGAAAGCAGCAGACCCAACTCTACCTAAGAATGCTGACTACGTGAAATTGATCCTGAGTCAGTCCGGACGGAGCTCGCGGCGCCGCATTTCCAGTGCCATCAACTCCCGCTGAAGCTGGTTGTAACGCTCCGGATCCACCGCCGGATCCATCCGCTGGAGCTCGCCGAGCAGGCTGGCTTTCTGCTGTGTGATGCGCAGCTCCGCCAGCCGGTTCATGATGTCCCGGCAGTACATGGTCAGCGCATCCGCATCCTTCGCCGGCAAGGGAGTCACCGCCAGTTCGCTCACGAGCGGGCGCAACAGATCCGGGACCTCCCGCCGGACCCGTTCCACCCACGCCGTCGTATCTGGCCCGGCCTCGCCAGCGGCCACGACGGCGTCATGCAGCGCCGCGTACACCGGCACGGAAAAACGTGCTTCGGCGAACCACACCCACTGGTTTGCCTCGATAGTACCGGGCTGTTGGAGTGCGACTTCCAGCGCCTCGCGCTCCATCCGTGCGAGCGGATCCCGTGGGTCCGGGCGGGTGAACGCTGGCGCCGCGCCTGCGCCGTCGTTCGCGCTGCCGTTCCCGCCGCCAGCACCGACTGGCTGCGCGCTGTGTACGTCCTGACCAGCTGAGCCGCGCGGCGGCGTGGCACTCTGCGTCGACTCGCGGCGCGCAGCGGCGCCGACGGCGCGTCCCACTTGATCCTCGCCGACGAACTGCATGCCGAGCCAGCGGGACAGTTCGCGGGTGTACATCGACCGAAGAGAGACATCCCTGATCCGTCCAACAATCGGCGCGGCGTGCCGCAGAGCCTTGACCTGGCCCTCCCCAGTCGAGAGATCGAAGGACCCGAAGGACGCTTTAATCGCAAATTCGAAGAGCGGCCGACGGTCAGCTATCAGCGCCCGAACTGCTTCGTCGCCGCGCTGTACGCGCAGATCGCACGGATCCGCCCCGGAAGGCTCCACAGCCACGTAGGTTTGCGCGATGAAACGCTGATCTTCGTCGAAGGCCCGCAGGGCCGCCTTCTGGCCTGCGGCGTCCCCGTCAAAAGTGAAGATCACCTCGCCACCGGTTCCGTCGTCGGACAGGAGCCGGCGCGCGACCTTGATATGGTCCGCGCCGAACGCTGTCCCACAGGTCGCCACTGCGGTTCCTACCCCCGCAAGATGACAGGCCATGACGTCGGTGTAGCCTTCGACAACCACCAGTTGACGGGTCTTGGCGATCTCGCGTTTGGCCAGGTCGATGCCGTAGAGCACCTGTGATTTTTTGTAGAGCGAAGTCTCCGGGGTATTCAGGTACTTCGGCCCCTGGTCGTCCTCGTAGAGCTTCCGCGCCCCGAAACCGAGCGTCTCTGCGGTGATGCCGCGGATCGGCCAGATCAGCCGTCCGCGGAACCTGTCGTACAGCCGCTGTCCGTTGCCTGCAGAGGTACTGAACATGCCGGTCAGCTTGAGCTCCTCGAGGGTGAACCCCTTGCCCGTCAGATGCGTCAACAGGCCGTCCCAGCCTTGTGGGGCGTATCCGACACCGAACCGTTCGGCAGCGTCGCGGTCGAAACCACGCTCCTGCAGGAACTGGCGGCCAGCGGCGGCGCCAGGGGTCAGGAGTTGCTCGCGGTAGAACTCCGCGGCGATCTTGTGCGCGTCGAGCAGCCGCTGACGTTTGCCGATATCCTCGCGCCGCGGCCCCGTGCCGCCGTCTTCGTACCGCAGTTCGAAGCCGATCCGGGAGGCAAGCTTTTCCACCGTCTCGCTGAAGGAAGTGTGGTCCAGTTTCTGGACAAAAGAAATCACATCACCGCCCTCGCCGCATCCGAAGCAGTGATAGGAGCCCAGCTGGGGGCGGACGTGGAAGGACGGGGAGCGTTCGTCATGGAAGGGGCACAGACCCTTGTAGGAGCCGACTCCCGCCGATTTGAGTGTGACGTAACCGTCGACAATTTCCTTAATATCCGTGCGCTGACGTACCTCATCGATGTCTTCACGCTTGATGAGGCCTGCCATTCTCCCAGTCTATGCTCAGAGGTGCTCTGCGCACTGCCTGCGCGGGCTGGAAGCAAGCGATCGCCCCGGCGCGATTCCCGGACCCAGCCGGTGCGCGCTACCAGAGGGCCGGAACCGGCCCGACGATGCGCTCATAAAGACCGAGCGCGGAGCCGTCGGTGAGGGAGGCGACTTGGTCCACGATTACCCGCAGCCGCAACTTGTCGGTGTCCGCCTGCTTCCAGTCTTCGGCGAAGACCGGCTCAAGGTAGCGGTCGCCGTCGGCCGCCATCTGGGCCACCAGCGAGGAGAGAATTTCGCGTTGCCTCTCGTACAGCGGCTGTCGGTGGTCCGTGGTCATCACATAAGTGGTGGCCAGGCCCTTCATGACCGCGATTTCCGTCACGGTTTCCTCCGGCACCACCAGCTCGGCATGGTAGCGGGTGAGCGGGTCGGTCCCGTACCGCTGGCGGGTTGCGCGCAGCGCGCTCCAGCAGAAACGGCCGATCAGCTGGCTCGTCATGTCCTTTAGGGCGGCCATCGAACGCCGGCTGCCGTCTGCTTCACGGACCCAGACCGGAGTTGCCTCGAGCCGGGCGAGCGCTGCGTCCACCGCTGCCGGATCGCTACCCGGCAGGTACCACTGCTGGGTGTACCCCACCACTCTGGCCCGGGCGTCAGCGCTGTCCATCCACTTCAGCTGCAGGTGCCCGGCCACTATCGCGTCCTCGACGTCGTGTACCGAGTAGGAAATGTCGTCGGCGAGGTCCATCACCTGGGCTTCGAGGCAGGACTGGCCCGCCGGAGTTCCCTGGCGCAGCCAGTCGAAAACCGGCCGGTCGTCGTCGTAGACGCCGAACTTCGAGGTCCGGTGCCCGGCGATCACGGGAGCGTCGGGGGCCGTCCAGGGGTATTTGCAGGCGGCGTCAAGGCTGGCCCGGGTGAGATTCAGCCCTGCTGGCGTGCCGTCCGCGCTGAAAACCTTGGGCTCGAGCCTGGTCAGCAGCCGCAGCGTCTGGGCGTTGCCTTCGAATCCGCCGATTCCGTGTGCGATCGCATTCAGTGCCGTCTCACCATTGTGCCCGAAGGGCGGATGGCCTAGGTCGTGAGCCAGGCAGGCGGCGTCGACGATGTCCGGGTCGCAACCGAGGGCTCGCCCGATTTCCCGGCCGACCTGCGCGACTTCAAGGCTGTGGGTGAGGCGGGTGCGCACGAAGTCGTCCGTGTCTGGGGCCACCACCTGGGTCTTGGCTCCCAGCCGGCGCAGTGCGGAAGAATGCAGCACCCTCGCCCGGTCGCGTTCAAAGTGCGAGCGGTGCGAGCCCTTGGCCGGTTCGGCGACCCATCGATCCCGGTCTGCAGCGGTGTAGCCCGCGGTGACGGGCGCCTGGGGGAAACTCACCTGCGCTTCAATCTCCATGGGTGCATTATCGCTTGCTGCTTTATCCACCGGATACGTCCAGCTCGGCGGCGGCGATGACACCGCGCTGATCCTCATTGAGGGTACGCGCGTCGAGCCACCGTTCTGGCAGCGACGTCCGTTTGGGCGACCCGGCCCTTCCGCGCGGTCCTTCCGCGTCCTGGCCGGGATAGGGAAGGTCATGGTCAAGTTCGCTAAGCAGCTCACGCAGGACTTCCAATGTGGGCACCGTCGCCAGTTTCGCCCGCAACTCCCCGCCGACCACATAGCCCTTGAAATACCAAGCCATGTGCTTGCGGATATCCCGCAAGCCCATCATTTCGTTGCCGAAGGTTTCCACCAGCAGTTCGGCATGCCGATAAACCGCCCGGGCTACTGCGCCCAGTCCCGGCCGGTGCCGCTCGGCGCGTCCTTCGAATGCATTCACTAGGTCACCGAACAGCCAGGGCCGGCCCTGGCATCCGCGGCCGACGACGACGCCGTCCACCCCAGTCTGCTGGACCATCCGCACCGCGTCCTCCGCGCTCCAGATATCCCCGTTGCCGAGGACGGGAACATCCGGCAAGGCGGCGCGCAGTTCGGCGATGGCATTCCAGTCGGCTTTCCCGGAGTAGAACTGGGAGGCTGTCCTGCCGTGGAGGGCGACGGCGGCAACGCCACTGTCGCGGGCGATCCGGCCAGCCTCGAGGAACGTCAGGTGGTCCTCGTCGATGCCCTTGCGCATTTTGATGGTCAACGGCACCTCGGCGCGGGAGGCCTCCCGCACGGCGGTCTGCACGATCGCCGTGAACAGGTCCAGCTTCCAGGGCAGGGCCGCTCCCCCGCCCTTACGCGTGACCTTCGGTACCGGACAGCCGAAATTCAGGTCGATGTGGTCGGCCCGGTCTTCCTCGACCAGCAGCCGGACGGCGGCGCCCACCGTCGCCGGGTCAACGCCATAGAGCTGGACGGAACGCACCCGTTCGTCAGGGTCATGGGAGATGATCCGCAGGGATTCCGGGCTCCGCTCCACCAGCGCCCGCGACGTGACCATCTCGGAGACATAGAGCCCGCCCCCGTATTCGCGGCATAGCCGGCGGAACGCCTTGTTGGTGATACCCGCCATGGGTGCAAGGATCACCGGGGTGTCCACGGTGATATGTCCCAACCGCAGCGGTGGCAGGTCTAGCCGCGCTGCTGGCTGAGACGGGTCAGCATCGTCATGCGCGGGGAGGTACGTGCCCGCGGCCGCGGGTTCAGTAGATACAGGACTCACGCCCCTATTGTCGCAAGAACCAGCCGCTCCGGCACAATGGCGGTTTCGGTCGCATCCGGCCCTCCTGGTCACGGCCGCGGCGACCACCCGTTAAAGCGGGCACAGCCCAGTCAAGTGGGCCTGCGCCCATCAATTGTTCGCCCGGCTTCGAATACCACTCAGACACGGACCGACCGACCGGACTCGCTCCCGGCCCGGGCGGAGGTCCATCATGGGAGAAGTGTTCCACGAGGAAAGGCCCGCACGCATGGTTATCGAACCAACGCTCACTATCCGGCCAGCCAGCGGAGCCGTGCGCGGCGTCGTACTGGTCCTTCACGGCGGGCGCGCCGACGGTCTGCAACCGGCCCGGCGTCGGCAACTGAGCCCGGCCCGAATGATTCCGTTCGCCCACCAACTCCACAGCGCAGGCAGCGGCCAGGGCCTTGAGGTCTGGTCGCTGCTGTATCGGGTCCGTGGCTGGAACGGTGCCCGCATGTCCCCGCTGCACGATGCACGGTGGGCGTTGGCGCGCATCCGCGCACGGCACCCGGCGGTTCCGGTATACCTGCTCGGCCATTCGATGGGAGGCAGGGTCGCCCTCCACGTCGCAGACGACGCTCAGGTTCGCGCAGTGGTCGCCCTCGCCCCGTGGCTGGAAGGAGCCACCCCGGTGGCCCCCGTGGCGCGGCGCGAACTGCTCATCATGCATGGCACCACGGATCGCTGGACCAGCGCGGGACATTCGTTGAACTTCTCCCGGCGGGCACTCGGCGTCGCCGCAGGCGTGCGCTATGTGAGCGTCCGAAACGCCGGGCACTTCATGCTCTCCCGGCACAGCACCTGGCACCGGCTCACTACCTCGTTCGTGTTGAAGCGGTTCGCTGTGGACACCGGCGTTGCGCTCACCCGGGACCAACTGCAGCCCGCTGAGGAACTCCTTGCCGCGCCGGATCCGTTGGGGCTTACGGCATGAGCCATCCGCACCGTTCAACAGATCCGGGAGGACCCTGATGACTGCTTTTCCACTGGAAGCGTTCCTGGCCGGGCTGGCCTTGGCTACTGGCGGGGTCGCCGTCCTGCTGGCAGCAACGTTCGCCGCCGCTGTGGCGCTGCATCGCCACAGCGTCATCGACGTAACCTGGGGGCTCGGGTTCGTGGTCGCCGCCAGCCTCGCCTACACCGCTTCCGCCGGATACGGCGACGACGGACGGCGGTTACTGCTGCTCGTGCTCACGCTGGCGTGGGGGGCACGGTTAGCCGGGTTCATCGGGTGGCGGGCCCGGGGTGCCGGAGAGGACCCCCGCTATGTGGATATGCTTGCCGACGCGCCGGGTTCCCGGAACGTGTACGCGTTGCGCAAGGTTTACCTCCCTCAGGCCCTGGTGATGCTGTTTGTCTCCCTGCCGCTGCAGGTGGGTATGTTTGCAACCTCACCCTTGGGATGGGTTGCCGTGGCCGGGGTACTGTTCTGGCTTGTCGGTTTCGTCTTCGAAACCGTGGGCGACTGGCAATTGGCGGCCTTCCGGCGCGGCAGGGCGGAGGGATCAATCGAGCGCACGATCCTCGATACCGGGCTGTGGCGCTACACCAGGCACCCCAACTATTTCGGCGATGCGATGGTCTGGGTGGGGCTGTTTCTGGTCTGCGCCGATTCGTGGCCAGGGGTCCTGACGGTGCTCTCCCCAGCCCTCATGTTCTGGACGCTGGCCCACAAGACCGGCAAGCCGCTCACCGAACAGCGGATGGAAAGCCGTCCCGGTTACCGCGAGTACCTGCAGAACACCAGCGGGTTCTTCCCGCTGCCTCCGAAACCCGGCCGCGGTGCCCGGGTCAGTCTGCGGCGACCACGAGGATAGCTGGCCCTGCGGAGACAGCACTGCCTGTAGCCAGCAGCGGCTCCAGCACGGCCACCACGGGCTCCATGGAGTCATCGACCTCCAACTGCACCGGGTATTGGTGCACGAGCATGGCAATCATCGTGGCTACTGCCGCGGCCTGTTCGCCCGGACGCAACGCCGGATCGTAGCCGAGCAGCACATCGGCTGGTTCGTCCGTGCGGGCCTGCGTGTAGCTGACCGCGAAAGCGGCGATCGTGCCGCCGTCGGCCTGGGGCCTGTCCCGCAGGACTACGGCCCCGCCCGCACCGGACTCGCCCGCCAGGAAAAGCTGCTGCACGCGCCCTAGTGTTGCATCCGCCGGATCCCACTGGTGCACCGCCGTATAAAAATCAGCGACCGCCTGTGTGAGCTCCACCGAACCGGTGGCGGCTTCCTCCAGTTGCGGGCCCGCAGCATCGTCAAACGAGGGGACGCTGAGCGCACCCGGCTGCACGAGGACGATGCGTGAGCGCTGCACGGGCAGGAAACCAGCCGCTGCAGCGAACTCCGCGCCCGCGGTGCCGGGCTCCACCTTCGAGCGCAGGGCGGTAACGCCTGACGGCGAGAGCGCCGCTTCGTGGCGCAGCATGGCCACAAGGGTGGAACCGATCCCGGCACGCCGATGGTCCGGCGCCACCTCCACATAGCACCAGAGCCGGTTCGGGTGCAGGGCGGTTTCGTACACAAACCCGGCAGCGACGGGAACACCGTGGTCGAGCACGGTAATGCACCGGTTCCATGGTTGTTCCGCGGGCGGACGGAAGGACCCACGGAACTGCGCGGCGGGGGCGGATTCCGGCCCGCCCCACAGCTGGAGCAGTTCGAGGTCGTCGCCGTCCTGCCAGGGGCGGTACTCCAATGACATCAGCAGCCGACCAGCCGGGTCGCGAGATAGCCCTGCACCGCATCCAGGGACACGCGTTCCTGGGCCATGGTGTCGCGTTCGCGGATGGTGACCGCCTGGTCTTCGAGGGTGTCGAAATCGACGGTGATACAAAAGGGCGTGCCGATCTCGTCCTGGCGCCGGTAGCGGCGTCCGATCGCTCCGGCATCGTCGAAGTCGATGTTCCAGTTCCGGCGCAGCGCCGCGGCGAGGTCCCGGGCCTTCGGCGAGAGGTCCTCGTTGCGGCTCAGCGGCAGCACTGCGGCTTTCACCGGTGCCAGTCGTGGGTCCAGCTTCAGCACGGTGCGCTTGTCCACTCCGCCCTTGGCGTTGGGGGCTTCGTCCTCGGTGTAGGCGTCCATGAGGAAGGCCATGAAGGATCGGGTCAGTCCGGCCGCTGGTTCGATCACGTAGGGGGTGTAACGTTCGTTGGTCGTCTGGTTGAAGTACGCCAGTTCGGTGCCGGAGTGCTTCGAATGGGTCGACAGGTCGAAGTCCGTGCGGTTGGCGACTCCCTCCAGTTCGCCCCATTCGGAGCCCTGGAAGCCAAAGCGGTACTCGATATCCGTGGTGCCTTTGGAGTAATGGCTGAGCTTTTCCAGGGGGTGTTCGAACAGGCGCAGGTTCTCCGGATTGATCCCCAGTTCCGTATACCATTCGAGCCGGGTCTTGATCCAGTACTGGTGCCATTGCTCGTCCGTGCCCGGCTCGACGAAGAATTCCATCTCCATCTGCTCAAACTCCCGGGTCCGGAAGATGAAGTTTCCTGGCGTGATTTCGTTGCGGAAGCTCTTGCCGATCTGGCCGATGCCGAAGGGCGGCTTTTTCCGCGACGTGGTCAGCACGTTGTTGAAGTTCACGAAAATTCCTTGGGCTGTTTCGGGGCGCAGGTAGTGCATGCCTTCCTCGTTGGCCACCGG
>DGBL01000037.1:9049-14680 GCA_002384315.1 Micrococcaceae bacterium UBA4005
AGCTCGGCACCCAGTGGCCCGTAGTCCCACGCGGACCGTGACCCTCCGTAGATCTCCCCTGCCTGGAAGACGAACCCCCGGCGCTTGGCCAGGGAAATGATCGGATCGAGGGCTGACTTTGGTGCTGCCATGGAATGGGTTCTCCGGCTTCTGCAGGCCGCTGGGTGCGGTCCGCGCTGGGGTGGTCGCAGGGGCCCGTGCCATCATGGACGGCTGAGGCTCCCCGCCTGAAAGTGGTGTACTCCGCTAGCCTACCGTCCGGAACGGCGCTCCCCCCACGGGAGCGTCGTAAGCGCAATGGCGAACAGGGTCAGGATGGTTCCGGCGACGGTTTCCGCACCGATCACATTGCCCGGCGTAGGGTGCAACGCGTCCAGCAGGAGCGACCCAATAAGTTGCCCGCCGATCATCGACAGCCCGGTGAGCAGCACCCCAAGGTGCCGTACCAGCACGGACGCGAACCCGATGTATACGCAACCCAGTGGGCCGCCGAGGTAATACCACCACTCCGATGGCAGCGCCCCTGCCGACACGGCGACGGGCAACGTGGCAATCCACGCGACCAACAGGACAGCGGCTCCGGCCACGAAGTGGACCAGAGTGGCCGTCACGGGCGTTCCATAGTGCACTGCTGCGGTGCCGTTCATCGCCTGTTGAAAGCTGAGCAGCACTCCGGCCGCTACTGGAAGCAGCACCGGAAGCAGCCAGGAGGCTGACCCAGCCGTTCCACCCAGACGCGGGGATACTGCCCAGACGACGGCGAGAACCGTCAGGGCTGCGCCGATCACCCGTCCCGCAGTGACCGGTCTCTTCCCGGCAGGCCCGAGACCGGCACGGTCCACCGCAATCCCGCTGAGCGACTGGCCCGCCACGGCGGCGACGGTGAAGAGGGCTACCCCGAGCACACCGATGGTGGCCGACTGGGAATAGACGAAGAACGCGCCGAATGCACCGGCACCCACATAGTACCGAGGGAAGGAGCGCGCACGCAGCGCTGGCATCACGCGGCGGATTCCCGCCCGCCCTACCGGAAGGACGGTGGAGATCGCGATCATCAGGACCAGCCCGGTGCTGAAACTCACTAGCGCGGCGGCGATCCCATCACCGAGCCGGACTCCCAGGGCGCCGTTGATCCGGCCTTGCAGGGGGATCGCCACTCCCGCGAGGATCGCAAGCGGAATTCCGGCCAGCGGGGAGAGGGTGGAAAGCTGCGGCACTGACTTAGACTACCTGCAGGCCGCAGTCGGGCATGATGGATGTATGAGCAACCGCATCCCGCCCGCCGACCCGGTGAACCTTTCCCTCCGCGATGACATGATCCGGCTGGGACAGTGCCTTAAACTCGCATCCCTGGTGGAGGACGGCGCAGAGGCCAAGGCGCTGATTGACCATGGGCTGGTGCGGGTTAACGGGGACATCGAAGAACGCCGCGGGCGCCAGCTCCATCCCGGGGACACGATCGAGGTCAACGGCCAGACGGTCACACTGGTGCGGGGCTAGCGCCCGCTGGCGGTATCGAGCACAGTCCGGTTGAGGAATTCCCGCACATGGGCGAGTTCCTGCACGCTGATGCTGTGCCACATGTTCGTATACAGCACTTTCGTCAGGCGGGTGTGGTTATTGAGCCAAGCATGCGTGAACTCAATCATGTCCGCAGTGATGACGTCGTCGTCCTGGTCCCGGCCCCAGAAGAACGGCACCCTGGCGCTAGCAAGCTCGTCATCCCGAAAGAAGTCATGGTCTTCGGCGTCGACGGCGTAGCCGGAAAGTCCTACGACGCAGGTGATGTCCGCGGGCCGGTGCCGCAGGAGCGTACTGGCAACGGCCATGCCCATGGAGAAGCCCAGCAGGCTCACGCTGGAGTGGTTGGCACGGATACTGTCCAGCCAGTCCGAGACGGGCCCGACGGCGTCCACCACCTTGCCGACGTCGTACCCTTCCTCGCGCCGGAGCGGGAACCAGGCAAAACCCGGGCCGGCGGCGTGCGGGGCGCGGACCGAGGCGACAGTAAACTCCGGAGGCAGGTTATCGGTTAGTCCCATCAGGTCCGCTTCGTTGGCCATGTAGCCGTGGAAGAGCACCAGCAGGGGTGTTCCCGCGCGTTCCTGTTCCGGTCGTGACCAGAGGACGACGGGCTCCCAACCGCCACTAGGCTGGTTTGACGGGTTTGGCCGGGGTGTCGCGGATTCGTTCATGGGCACATTCTGGCATGCCGCCGGAGCCTCTGCTAACCGGCCGGAGCCGCCCCGTACCCGTGCAGTCGGAAGAGAGCTGGAAGTTCGGCATGACTGCGGCCAGCGCTCAAGGCGACGGCTAGCAGCAGGCGGGATTTCAGCCCGTCAAGGATCCCGGCACCGATGGCGCCGTCGGCCAGCAAGCCTATTTCACCGCCGTCGAACTGGTAGGTGGAGTGCAGGGTCGTGCCGGCTCCGGTGCGCGAGGCCAGCACCACCGGAAGCCGTTCCATCAGGCGAACGAACGGTTCAACCACCACATCAGGTACGTGCCCTCCACCGAATCCCTCGATCACCACGGCCTCGTATCCGAGCCCGGGCAGCAGTTCGAAGAGTCGCCCGTCCTCCCCGAGCGCGATTTTCAGCAGCGCCACTGCGGCGATCCGATCACCCTCGACCCGCAAGGCGGGCCTGCGCGGCGGAGGGGAAGCGATAATGACGTTCCCCTCCGCCATCCAGCCGATCGGACCGACGACTGGCGAGCTGAACGCGGCGGGGGATGAGGTGTGTGCCTTGCGCACGAACCTCGCCGCATGGATTTCGTCGTTCATGACCACCAGCACGCCGCAGTTTCGCGCGGTCGGCGCCGCCGCGGTCTGGACCGCTGCAAGGAGGTTTGCGGGGCCGTCGGTGCCAGGCAGGGATGGATTGCGCATCGCGCCCGCAATGACAATAGGCTCCGGCCGATCCCACAGCAGATCCAGAAAATACGAGGTCTCCTCAATGGAGTCCGTGCCTTGGGTGATCACCACACCCTGCGCGCCGTCCTCGACCCGCCGCAGGCACTCGCGGTGCAACGCCAGCAGGTCCGCGAACCCAAAGCTGGCCGAGGGCAGTTGGCTGAACTGGTGCGGGACGACATGCGCATACCGCGCCAAATCCGGTACGGAGGCAAGGATATCTTCCGCGCGCAGCACCGGGAGCGCTCCAGTTCCCGCCCCCGTGGGGACGCTGGCGATGGTTCCGCCAGTGGCCAGATAGTCGATTCGCCGCACAGTAGCTTCCTTTCGACGGGATGATGGATTCTCACTCATCTCAACAACCGTATGCTTTGCGGTCAGCGAGCGCTGGTCGACGCGAGATATTCCAGAACCTCGTTGACGGAGACCACGTCCGCGTACTTGGCGTTGATGTCGAACAGGTTCGCCTCGTGTGGTTCCTTCGCCCGGTCGCCGACACATTCGCGCGGAACCAGGGTGGGAAATCCGAGCTGCAGCAAATCGACTGCCGTGGCCCTGATGCAGCCGCTGGTCGTCGCCCCGCACAGAATGACGGTATCCACCCCCTGGCTAAGGAGGATTGCCGCGAGGTTGGTGCCGAAGAACGCCGAAGCGCCCTTTTTCAGGACGACACTCTCCCCCGGTTGCGGATCAAGCCGCCGGTCCACCTCGACCGCACGGCTCCCGATCCGCTGATCGGCCAGCCCTGGTGCCTTCTGGAGCCAGATCCCCGCGTCAAGCAGGTTGGCTTCGAATCCAATGGTCGTGAAGATGACTGGATATCCACGCTCGCGAGCCGCATCAGCAACCGTCCTGGTAGCTGCCACTTCCGGCCCAAGATCCGAGCCAATGGTGCTCTGCGGATCGGTGAAGCCGTAGATGAAATCCACCACGAGCACGGCCGGGCGCTTACCGCGCGTAAGGGTGTGACCGAATTGGGACCGTTCGTAGATCTCGCGTGTTTCCTCGTTCACCGCAGCGCCGCCTTACCTGGGCTAAATGTTTTCTGACCGGGCGGAACCGCAGAACCGCGGAACCGCGGAACCGCCCCGCCAATGTCAGGATACCTGTGCTGAATCGTGCGCGACGGAACCACGATCGCTGTCAGCACGGTTCAGGGTTTCTTTCGCCAGATACACCGGAATTATGGTGATCAGGGCCAGCCCGATCATGTACAGGGCAACCCCCCAGTATGCCCCGCCTGCCCA
Organism: Micrococcaceae bacterium UBA4005; assembly: GCA_002384315.1. Lineage (GTDB taxonomy): Bacteria > Actinomycetota > Actinomycetes > Actinomycetales > Micrococcaceae > Arthrobacter_D. The sequence continues at coordinate 13,211 of DGBL01000037.1, forward strand.
GATCACCAGGCCGGAGGCAATAAGGGGAGCCAGCCCGCCCACCACAGCACTGGGCAGCTGGTAGGCCAGCGAAATTCCGCTGTAGCGCAACCGTGGGGGGAAGAGCTCACAAATGAAAGCCGCCTGGGTGGCGTATTGGCTGTCGTGGCTGATGTTCAGGCCCAGGATGATGCCCAGCGCGATGATGAAGCTCGAACCGGATCCCAGCATGATGAAGAGCGGGAAGGCGAAGAGTGCCATGAATACAGCTCCCCCCAGGATTACCGGGCGCCGTCCGACGCGGTCGGAGAGAGCGCCGTAGGCGGGGATTGTCAGTAGTCCCACCGCGGAGCCAATGATGACCCCGCGGAATATAACGTCCTTGTCCAGGCCGAGTTCGCCGGTTCCGTAGGAGATGGTGAAGACGGTGAGAATGTAGAAGAGACCATTGTTCGCTACCCGGGTTGCCGCTGCGATCAGCAGGTTTCGGGGGTGGGAGCGCACGACGTCGACCAGCGGCAGTTTCGCTTCGGTTCCGGAGGCCTTGACTTGCGCAAATTCGGGAGTTTCGACAATTTTCAGGCGGATGAACAGACCGACCGCTACGAGTATCAGGCTCAGCAGGAATGGCAGTCTCCAACCCCAGGCAAGGAACTCCTCGTCAGACATGGCACCGGTGACAATGGCGAGGGTCACCGTGGAGAGCAGCAGCCCGGCCGGGACACCGATCTGCGGGAGGCTGCTGAAGAACCCTCGGCGTCCGGCGGGTGAATACTCCATGGTCATCAGCGTCGCGCCGCCCCACTCGCCGCCGACGGCGAGTCCCTGGATAAAGCGCAGCGTCACCAGTGCGATGGGAGCAAATATTCCGGCGGTCTCGTAGGTGGGCAATACTCCGAACAGGAATGTTGCCACGCCCATGAGCATGAGTGTGATGACCAGCATCGACTTCCTGCCCAACCGGTCACCATAATGGCCGAAGATTGCCCCTCCCAGCGGTCGGGCCAGGAATCCAATCGCAAAGGTTGCGAACGCCAGCAGGGTTCCGACTGCGGGGTCGAAGTCGGGGAAGAATATCTTATTGAACACCAGTGCGGCCATTGTCCCGTAAATGATGTAGTCGTACCACTCAATGACCGAGCCGATCAGGCTTGCGACGACGACCCGCCTCAGCGGGATCTCCTCGGGTGCCACAGCTGCGTCGATGGCGTTCATGAATTTCTCGATTCTGTGCGAAGGATCATTGCTACTAGTCCACTTCGTGAGTTCTTACCTATAGTGTGGGCTTGATCACGTCTTGTCAACACATTTCGGCACGTCGGACCGCCCTCTGGAAAAACGGTCCAAGGATTTTCCAAGACTCCGATGGTTCAGTGGCCAGAGATCACCGCACCATGGCCAGACGCTCCGCACCTGCCCCATCTCCCCAGCTGTCGGGAGTATCGGCAGGGAAACCGATGGGGAAATCCGTGATGAATCCCAGCCACCCGC
>DGBL01000037.1:14781-15369 GCA_002384315.1 Micrococcaceae bacterium UBA4005
CGCCGCAGCAGGTTCCGCCGGCGGGGTTCCTGCTGAAACCGGGGCAGTCCCCCGGCCCCGTCCCGGCACTCTCCTGGCTCCTCTAGGAGCCCTAGTGCCCAGCTCCCCGTTCGGGGTGCGCACCAGCCCTGTCACCGGCGCTCCGGGGGAGTTCCACACGGGCCAGGATTTTGCCGCGCCGTGCGGAACTTCCGTCTACGCGGCCGACGCCGGAGTGGTCAGGGCCATCGGGTGGCATCCATGGGGTGGGGGAAACCGGATCGAAATCGACCACGGAGGGGGGCTGGTGACCACCTACAACCATCTGGAGGCAGTCGCTCTCCGGGCGGGCGATCGGGTCGATCCGGGAGAAGTGATCGCCAGAGTAGGGACAACGGGGATGTCCACCGGCTGCCACCTGCATTTCGAGACGATCCTGAATGGGCGCCATATGGACCCGGAGCGCTGGACACTTGTTCCGCACCAGCCGACGGGCCCGGTGGAACTGATCATCATGACCAGCTTCGATCCAGGCGCGGGCAGCGCCATCCCACCCATCCGTCCAAACTGGTCGGTCTACTTGGCGGGCGCAACCAACCGGTCCCCTGC
>DGBL01000184.1 GCA_002384315.1 Micrococcaceae bacterium UBA4005
GATCACGAAGATCGACGACCGCGGAAAGCTTTCGCTTTCGCCGGTTGTCGCTGAGGACGCTGCATCCGACGAAGGCATCGAACTGCCTGCCGAAGCTGCAGCAGGCGCAGAGAACTAGGCATGACACCGGCCTAGTGCCGCAGCGGCTCCGTTCCTGACCGTCCTGGTCGGAGGCGGAGCCGCTGGCGTTTCCACCCCGCCCCGCCTGCGGCGGGGCACCATTGACCACATAACTCGAGGATGTTCATGGCATTGTCCACAGGAGTGTTTCTTCCCCTCGCCCCTACCCCGCACGGAGGGGCGAGGGGGCAGGATCCAACCTTCGTCTCCGGGGAGCCCGGTGGCGCAGTTGTGCGCCGTTCAGTGCTGCCCGGTGGCGTGCGCGTGCTCACGGAGGCCATGCCAGGGCAACGTTCGGCGACAATCGGGTTCTGGGTGGGGGTCGGATCCCGGGACGAAGCTGAAGGCCAGCACGGTTCTACGCACTTCCTTGAACACCTCCTCTTCAAAGGAACTGCGCGCCGCAGCGCCATGGACATCGCCTCCGCCTTCGACGAGGTCGGGGGAGAGTCGAATGCCGCTACAGCGAAGGAAAACACCTGCTACTACGCCCGAGTGCTCGACGCGGACCTGCCGATGGCAATTGATGTGATCGCGGATATGGTCACCTCCGCTGTCCTCGACGCAGAGGAGCTCGAGCAGGAGCGGGACGTGATCCTGGAGGAAATCGCGATGGACAGCGACGATCCAGCTGATGTCGCCCACGAACGGTTCGTCGAAGCCGTGCTGGGGGATCATCCGCTCGGGCGGCCCATCGGAGGAACACCCGAGGCGATCCGCGCCGTACCGCGGGCATCCGTGCTGGCGCACTACCGGAAGTACTATCATCCGGCTGAGCTTGTCGTCACTGCCGCCGGCGGCCTGGATCACGACGCCGTCTGTGCGCTTGTGCTTTCCGCTCTCCAGGGAGCCGGGTGGGACCTTGAAGAAGGCGCCCGTCCGGTCGCGCGCCGGGCCTGCGCCCCGGTTCCGGTCGTCGGAAAACCGGGGTTGCATGTGATCCGTCGGGCCGTGGAGCAGGCGAATGTCCTGGTCGGGTGCCCGTCCCTGGTCGCTACAGACGAGCGACGCTTCGTGATGAGCGTGCTCAACGCGATCCTGGGTGGAGGCATGTCTTCACGGCTCTTCCAGGAAATCCGGGAGAAGCGCGGATTAGTCTATTCGACGTATTCGTTCTCGGCGGCGTATGCGGATGCTGGCTACTTTGCTATGTATGCCGGATGCTCGCCGGCCAAGACCGGGCAAGTTATTGACCTGCTCGGGGCGGAATTGGAACGCCTGGCCGTGGAGCCGGTTGAGCAGGAAGAGCTGCGGCGGGCTGTTGGGCAGCTATCCGGCGGGTTGGTGCTCGCGCTGGAGGATAGCAGCTCGAGGATGTCCCGGCTGGGCCGCGCGGAGCTGGTCTCCGGGGAGTTTCTGGACCTCGATGAGTCGTTGGCGCGGATCCGCGCGGTCACCGTCGGGCAGGTGCGTGAGCTGGCTGCGGAACTTGCCGCTGCGCCGCGGACCACCATGGTGGTCGGTCCGTTCGATAGCGGAGCTGATTTCGGCCACTGAGGCAGCCCAGCGGTGGTGCCTTAACCTCCGGCGAAGGGCGGCAGAACATCGAGCACGTCGTCCGGGTCGAGCTCGCGGGAACGGTCCCGCACTGCGGTCTCGTTGAGCAGGAAACTGCTTCGGGCGAGCACCGCGCGCATTGACGGCGCGGGGGGAGTACCTACCGGACGCACAGGGCCCTCGTGCCGTTCGGCGACAAGGCGCAACACATCCTCCAGCGAGGCCGGACCGCTTAGATCGAGGGTTTCCTGAGGCTGCTGCGCGGCGGCGCGGGCCGCGCCGAAGTAACGGATGAGCATTCAGCCGCCGATCGCGCTCATGCTGCGGTCAGGCTGGACGAAGTCCGCTGCGCCCAAGCCAGTGTGATCCATGCCGTGCGCCTTTGGTTTGCCCCACATGGCTTCCTGCCAGCGGCGCGCCACGGCGGTGTCATCTGCATCGGAACGCAACAGGTCCCGTAGGTCGGTCTCCTCGCGGGAGAACAGACAGCTCATAATCTTGCCCTCCGCGGTGATCCGGGTGCGGCGGCAATCTGAACAGAACGGTTCGGTCACCGAGGCGATGATACCCACGGTGCCGACTACGACGTCGGGCTCGGCCTGTCGGCGCACTTCCCACCGTTCGGCTGGCGCGCCGTCGCGGTTTCTCGGGTCAGAGGTGAGTACGAACCTGGTTTCCAGCAGGGCGCGCATTTCCGCGGCGGTGACCATGCCCTCCTTCGTCCACCCGTGATCGGCGTCGAGGGGCATCTGCTCAATGAAGCGCAACTCGAAGCCACGGGTCACAGCCCATTCCAGCAGGGCCGGCGCTTCGTGATCGTTGATGCCGCGCATCAGGACGGCATTGATCTTGACCAGCCCCAGCCCGCAGTCCGCTGCGGCTTCGATGCCTTTGAGTACACGGTCCAAAAAAGGCCGCCGGGTCAGCTGGGCAAAAGTCTCCGGGTGCAGGGAGTCCATGGACACATTGATCCGGCTCAATCCCGCTTCCTTCAAGAGCGCGGCCTTCCGGTCCAGCCCCAGGGCGTTCGTCGTCAGCGAGATGGGAAGGTCCGGGTGGTTTGCCCGGAGGTCCCGGATGATGTCCACCAGGTCTGCGCGCACCAGTGGTTCCCCGCCGGTGAGCCGCAGTTCGCGAATGCCGAGCACCTCCACGCCGATCCGGACCAACCGGACGATCTCCGCCCGGGTGAGTACCTGGTCTTTCTGCAGCCAGTTCAGGCCCTCGGCCGGCATGCAATACGTGCAGCGAAGATTGCATTTGTCAGTCAGCGACAGCCGCATGTCGGTTGCGCGCCGCCCAAAGGTGTCGACCAGACCGGCACCCGTGTCGTCGGGCGCCACTGAGGGCATGCCAAGGTTTGTTCCCATACCGTCAAGGTTACGCCCTTGCCTGCCGCCACCTGTAGCCAAGAGCCCGCACCGGGGAGCGTGAGATTCGTCGCTCCGATACGGCCAACGCATTAGGCTGGGACCAGCATGGCGGAAATCCGGGGCACCGACCGTCGGTGGGTGTGCCCCCGCCCTGGGACAAATCGACCCTGAGAGGCTGGCCATGATCAGAAGCGTCGCCGAGCACCAACAAGCAGTGGCCGGTCTTCTGCGTTACAGCAGCGGCTATGCCAAGGTTTCTGCGGAGACGATTCCCGTCAGCCAGGCAGGTTCCAGGGTTCTTGCCGAGGATATTTTCGCCCCGATTAACCTGCCGCCGTTCGATAATTCGCAGATGGACGGGTATGCCGTCCACGAAAAGGATCTCAACAGACCTACCGCAGCCACAGCCCCACTCAGGCTGCGGATCGCAGCCCCCGTCCCGGCCGGGGTGGAACCGGCGGCGCTGGAGCCAGGTACTGCAGCACCGATTATGACCGGCGCCATGATCCCGCCCGGAGCCGCGGCCGTGGTGCCGATTGAACGGGCGGAGCCGGCGCAGTTTCCGCCCAGCGATCCCGCTGGGGGCCAGCGGACGGTCGAACTGCCCGCCGCGATCGAGCAAGGCAGCTACATCAGACGCACCGGCAGTGACATCGCGGCGGGCACCACCGCGCTCACCGCGGGAACCCTGCTCGGCACCGGTCAGCTGGGCCTGCTCTCGGCCCTGGGCATCGATACGGTGAGCGTGCGCCCGCGGTTCAGGGTGCTGATCCTTTCCACGGGGGATGAAGTGCAGGAACCAGGCACCGTGCTGCAGCCCGGGAGAATCTACGATGCCAACGCCACGCTGCTCGATTCCGGGCTGCGCGAGGCTGGCGCCGTCGTCGTCCGGCACCGGGTCATGGGCGACAACCCGGACCTGCTGGAGGCGGCATTCGGTGAGATCGATCCGGCCCAGGTGCACCTGATCATCACCACGGGCGGGATCAGCCAAGGCGCCTACGAGGTGGTCAAGCAGGCGTTGGCGCGAAGCACCGTCGAATTCCATTCCGTGGCCATGCAGCCCGGCGGCCCGCAGGCCATGGGTACAGTGGGCGGGGTACCGTTCCTAGGCTTCCCGGGAAACCCGGTCAGCGCGCTGGTGTCCTTCGAAATGTTCCTTCGTCCGGCGCTGAGCGCCATCGTGGGAGCCCCGGCTCCGCGGGTCGAACTGACCGCTAGGCTCGGATGCGCTGTGGAGTCCACCCCAGCCAAGCATCAGGTCCGGCGCGGAATCTTCCGGGACGGAACAGTTGAACTGGTCGGCGGGCCTGGATCACATCTCATCCACGCCCTCGCGACCTCCAACGCGCTGGTGCACCTGCCAGCCGGGCTGGAGAAGGCCGACACCGGCGACCCGGTGACCGTCTGGCTGATCGACGCCGTCGAACCCGCCCGGAACGCGCTAGCCTTGCAGGCGGATCCTACACACGACGAGGAGCTTCACGCATGACCCAGCAGGACCCGGCGCTGTCCCACGTCCGCCCGGACGGCAGCGCCCACATGGTCGACGTCTCGGACAAAAAAACCACAGCCCGGCAGGCCCAAGCCCAGTCGGTGCTGGCCACGACCGCTGAAGTGGTGGCCCTGATCATGGATGGAGCCCTGCCCAAGGGCGACGCCCTTGCTGTCGCCCGGGTTGCCGGCATCATGGCCGCCAAACAGACCTCCGCGCTGATTCCGCTCTGCCACCCGCTTCCGCTGACCCGGGTGACCATTGATTTCGAGGCCCGTGGTGGCGAGGTGACGGTAACCTCCCTGGTGAAGACCACAGCCGTGACAGGTGTGGAAATGGAGGCACTGACAGCGGCGTCGCTGGCCGCGCTGACCCTCTACGACATGATCAAGGCGGTCGACAAGCACGCAGTCATCCGGGAGACGAAAGTTCTGGCGAAATCGGGCGGAAAAAGCGGAGACTGGAGCATATGAGCGGGTTGCGCAATGCCGCAGTGGTCATCGCGTCAACGCGCGCCGCGGCGGGGATCTACGAGGATGAGTGTGCGCCGATCATCGCCGCGTGGCTGATGGGGCAGGGCTTCGCCGTCCAGGAAGCGGTCGTCGTCCCGGACGGACCCGCAGTCGGAGAGGCCATTGGCGTAGCGCTTGAACGCCGCCCGTCAGTTCTTCTCACTAGCGGCGGAACCGGGTTGAGTCCAGATGACACCACCCCTGAACAAACCGAGCCCTACCTCAGCCGGCGGCTGCCGGGAATCATGGAGGCAATCCGGCGGGCCGGTGCGGAGACCGTGCCGACGGCGGCGCTCAGCCGTGGGCTGGCTGGAACAGCGGGCAGTACCTTTGTCATCAACCTGCCTGGCTCGCCGGGCGGCGTCCGGGACGGGCTGGCCGTCCTGGAACCTGTCCTGCATCACATCTGCACGCAACTGGAGGGAAAAAATGACCACGGGTGAAGTTATCCACGCATCGGTATCCGAGGAGCCGTTGCGGCCCGGGGACGCACTGGCCGGCGTTGACGCCGCCGGGTGCGGCGCCGTCGTCGGTTTCAGTGGAGTGGTGCGCAATCACGACGGCGGAAAAGACGTCCGCTCGTTGAACTATTCGGGCCACCCCAGCGCCAACCGGATCATCGGCGAGGTGGCGCAGGAAATCGCCGGGAAGTATGACGGCGTGCGCATCTGGGTGGCGCACCGGGTCGGGGAGTTGGAGATCGGCGACCAGGCCCTGGTCGCGGCAGTCGCCGCAGGCCACCGCGGGGAGGCGTTCGCGGCCTGCTCCGAACTGGTGGACACCGTCAAAGCGCGGGTGCCGATCTGGAAAGAACAGTTTTTCGCTGACGGGACCACCGAATGGGTGGGAGCCGGAGCCTGACAGTAGGCTGGGTGCATGAATGGAAACGTGGCCGTAGCGGTCCTGGGCGCGCGCGGGCGCATGGGCTCAGAAGCCGTCAGAGCAATCGAAGCGGCGCCCGACCTTGACCTGGTCGCCGCTCTCGGACGGAATGACCCGCTGGACCAGCTGGTTTCCAGCGGTGCGAGTGTCGTCGTGGACCTGACCGTGCCCGAGTCCACGGTAGGGAATGTGACCTTTGCCCTGGAGCACGGTATCCATGCGGTGGTCGGAACCACCGGGTGGAACCAGGACAGGCTGGCGCAGCTTTCGGTGCTGCTGGAGAGGAACCCGGAAACGGGGGTACTGATCGCGCCGAACTTTGCTCTCGGTTCGGTGCTGGCAACCGCATTCGCGGCCCGCGCGGCCCGCTACTTCGAATCTGTTGAGATCGTCGAACTGCACCACCCGGAGAAGGTGGATGCTCCCTCCGGCACCGCGGTCCGCACCGCTGAACTGATCAGCCGGGCCCGCACGGAGGCCGGTGTCCCAGCCAGCCCGGACGCCACCACCAGCAGCCTTCCGGGGGCGCGTGGCGCTGTGATCGAGGGCATTGCAGTGCATTCAGTGCGGCTTCGTGGACTTACCGCTCACCAGGAGGTGCTGTTCGGGAGCAGGGGAGAACAACTGACTATCCGCCACGATTCCTTCGACCGGGCGTCCTTCATGCCCGGGGTCCTGCTGGGAATCCGCACCGTAGCCTCGCGCCCCGGTCTCACTGTGGGTCTCGACGGCTACCTCGACCTGCAGGGATGAGGAACGTCATCGCGGTCCTCGGGGCGCAGCGCGCCAAAATCGGCGTCGTGCTGGTGACGCTCCTGCTGGTGCTGTGGCTGGCCGTCGCCCTGCAGCGAAGCACCATCCTGTTGCTGGACCCCAACCCCATCGCAAAAGCTATCGGCGTCGGTTATCTGCTGCTGCCCCTGATTGGCGGCTGGGCGCTGGTGCGTGAACTGCAGTTTGGAGTCAGGACCCAACGAATGGCCCGGGAGCTCGACGCGGAGGGTTCGCTGCCCGTCGATGACCTGCCGCGCAGCCCTGCGGGGCGGATTCTCCGAGCCGCAGCAGATGCCCAGTTCCCCGCCTACCAGGCAGCGGTGGAGGAATCTCCGCAGGACTGGCGTACCTGGTTCCGGCTCTCGTGCGCCTATGACGCGGCAGGTGACCGGACCAGAGCGCGCCGTGCCATGCGCGAGGCAGGACGCCGGTACCGTTCCGTGTAAGGCAGTCGGGACCGGCGGGGAGCCCGCACTAGCGGGCGGGACGGCGTCCGGTGGACCGGGCGCCCTGTGCAGCCCCGGACGCAAGTAACTCCAGCGGCCCGCGCGCCCGAATCGAGCGGAAGACCAAGCCCAGGGCGCACATCGCCGCGGCTTGGAGCCAGAAAATCACCAGCGGGTCCAGGGGCTCGGGCTGGGCTGTAACGACGCCCATAACGGCCACATGCAGCGTATACAGCGTGAGAGTCATCGCTCCCGGTGCGGCGAGGATTGCCAGCGGCCTGGAATACCGGTGGGCGATCAGCAGCATCAGCCCGACGACGGCCGCGGCGGAACCCGCAGTGTGCACCAGATCGAAAGGTGTGCCGGAATGCGGTGCGCTGACCGCCAGCCACCACCAGGAACCGGTCTGTTCCACCCCCGTCAGCGAGACGGAAAGCATCTGCTCCAGCGGTAAGCGCCGTCCCTGCCCGGTCGCGAGCAACTCAGTGAGCCCCCCGCCGGGGCCGAGCAGATAATCGCTGGAGAGCCTGGCCCCGGCAGCCGCCGCGCCGCCGCCAAGCACGAGCGCCAGCTGGACACGCGTGGCGGCGAGATCCAGCCGCCCCAGCAGCAGCCCGAGCAGTACATAGCCCAACCACTGCAGCGCCGGATAATATCCGGTCACGGCGACATCCGCGAGTAGCGTCCACGGTGCCAGGAAATGCTCCCAGACAGGATTTGCCTGCAGCGAGGGGGGCTGTACGGTGGCCAGCACCCAGGGTCGCAACAGGTAGGCCGCGACAGGGGAGAGGAGCAGCCAGGCGCCAGCGACCCAGGCCAGTATCCGCGCTGGCAGGCCCAAGAACGGCAGCGCCAGAAGGAACAGCACCCCGTAATGGAAGAGAATGATGGCTATATTGCCCTCGACGCCTCCCAGCGCCAATCCAATGAGGGAGATGACGACGGCGCGCGCGGCGATGCCGCGCCGATCGTCGGTCAACGTCGCGCCCCGGTGGGGTGTTTTTCCGCCGGTCAGCAGCGCCAATCCAATACCGGCGACGACGGCGAAGAGCGCCGAGGCCCGGCCGGAGAAAACCAGTGCCACCCACGTAGCATCCCCTGTTTCGGGGTTGTAAAGGGGGAAAATGTGGGTGGCCATCATCCCGAACAGGGCCAACCCGCGCGCCGCATCAATTCCGGAAAGACGGCGTGAACCAGCCGAAGACACCATATAGCGATCGTCTCACAGCTCGGCGCCGCCCTGCGGTTTGTCTCCTTCCGGTAGATCCGGCGAGCTAACAGTGCGCAAAGCAGGTAACGTTTTACCCATGGCTGAATCGACTTCGCGCACTCTTCCGTTTGGCACGTTGGTGACCGCAATGGTTACTCCTTTCACCGCGGAAGGGGCCGTGGACTACGACGCGGCGGCAGCGCTGGCGTCCAGGCTGGTCGACGACGGCTGCGACGGTATTGTCGTTTCCGGCACGACGGGGGAGACCTCCACGCTGGAGGATTCGGAAAAGGAAGAGCTCTTTCGCGCCGTTGCGCAGGCAGTGGGCGGGCGCGCCCGTGTGATCGCCGGAACCGGGACCAACCACACCTCGCACTCTGTCGAGATGGCCCATCGGGCCGTCCGTGCCGGTGTCGATGCCCAACTGGTGGTCACGCCGTATTACAACAAACCCACCCAAGCAGGGGTGCTGGCCCACTTTCATGCGGTTGCCGACGCTACCGACCTTCCCATCATGATCTATGACATCCCGGGCCGTTCCGGCATACCGATCACCACCGAGACCATGATCCGGCTCGCGGACCATCCATCGATCCTTGCGTTGAAGGACGCCAAAGCGGACTTTGCGGCCCTCACCCGGGTCCTGGCCAATACAAACCTGGATGTCTATTCCGGCGACGACGGGCTCACCTTGCCGTGGATGGTTGCAGGCGCCGTCGGCGTCGTGAGCGTCAGCGCCCACGTCGCGACCACAGCGTTCCGCACCCTGGTCGACGCGGCGGCCGCCGGTGACTTCGCGACAGCCCGCAGGGTGCACTTCGAGCTGGATCCGGTAATCCGTGCGGTGATGAGCCACATCCCCGGCGCGGTGTCGGCCAAGCAGATCCTGCATATGCAAGGAGTGCTGGCGAACGCGGCGGTGCGGCTGCCGCTGGTGGATCCGTCCGCAGTGGAGATGGAACCTGTGCTGGCGGACCTCGCCGAAGCTGGGTGGGACTTTTCCCGCGGAACCTCGGGCGCACACGCGGGATCAGCTCCGGCATGAGCGAGGCAGCCCGGTCCGCATTGGTCGACCCGCCGCCGCTGGAGCCGGGAACGCTCCGGATCGTGCCCTTGGGGGGCCTCGGTGAAATCGGCCGGAACATGGCAGTGTTCGAGATCGCCGGAAAACTGCTGATCGTGGACTGCGGGGTGCTTTTCCCGGAGGAGACCCAGCCCGGGGTCGATCTGGTTCTCCCCGATTTCTCCTACATTGAGGACCGGCTGGACGACGTCGTCGGGCTGGTCCTCACGCACGGACACGAGGATCACATCGGAGCCGTGCCGTACCTGCTCCGGCATAAGGCGGATATTCCGCTGATCGGTTCGCAACTGACGCTGGCGCTCATCGAAGCCAAACTCCAGGAGCACCGGATCCGCCCCTACACACTGACCGTGACCGAGGGGCAGATCGAGCGTCTCGGCCCGTTCGAATGCGAATTCATAGCGGTCAACCATTCCATCCCGGACGCCCTGGCCGTGTTCATCCGCACGGCGGCCGGCACGGTGCTGCATACCGGTGACTTCAAGATGGACCAGCTTCCGCTGGACGGGCGGATCACGGACCTGCGTGCCTTCGCCCGCCTCGGCGAGGAGGGCGTGGACCTGCTCATGGTCGACTCCACCAACGCCGATGTTCCAGGCTTCACCACAGCCGAGCGGGAGATCGGCCCGGTGCTGGAGCACCTTTTTGGCAAGGTGAGCAAAAGGATCATCGTGGCTTCCTTTTCCTCCCACATCCACCGGGTCCAACAGGTTCTCGACGCAGCCCACGCGCACGGACGTTTCGTTTGCTTTGCGGGCCGGTCGATGGTGCGCAATATGACGATAGCGGCCAGGCTCGGCTATCTCAGGGTGCCCGAGAGCATCCTGGTTGATATCAAGAATGTCGATGACCTGCCGGACGATCGCGTGGTCCTGATGTCCACCGGTTCGCAGGGGGAGCCGATGGCAGCGCTCTCGCGCATGGCGAACGGGGACCACCGCATCACCGTGGGGCCCGGGGATACCGTGATCCTTGCGTCCTCGCTCATCCCGGGCAACGAGAACGCCGTCTTCCGGGTCATCAACGGCCTGTTGAAGCTCGGGGCGGACGTGGTGCATAAGGGAAATGCGAAAGTGCATGTCTCAGGCCATGCCGCGGCCGGTGAATTGCTCTACTGCTACAACATCCTCACTCCGCGCCAGGTGATGCCGGTACACGGCGAGACCCGTCACCTCATCGCCAACGGCCGGCTCGCCGAGCAGACCGGGATTCCTGCAGATAACGTCCTGCTGGCCGACGACGGGTCGGTGATCGACCTAGTGGACGGAGCCGCGCGGATTGTCGGCGCGGTCGAGTGCGGTTTTGTCTATGTTGACGGGGCGAGCATCGGGGAGATCACCGATGCCGACCTGAAGGATCGGCGGATCCTCGGCGAGGAGGGTTTCATTTCCATCATTACGGTGGTGAACCGCACCACAGGGAAAGTTGTTTCAGGCCCGGATATCCATGCGCGCGGATTCGCTGAGGACGATTCGGTGTTCGATGAGATCAAGCCCACGCTCAATGCGGCGCTCGAGGAAGCGGTGCGGATCAACAAGGACCACACCACGTATCAGCTCCAGCAGGTGGTGCGGCGCACCATCGGAACCTGGGTCAACCGGCGGTATCGTCGACGTCCCATGATTATCCCAGTGGTGCTCGAGGCGTAAGGCGCCCGGCGGAAATCCGCGCTGCTCCGCCCAGGCAGCTGGAGGGGAACCCGGTGTATATCCCAGCTTCCGGCTCACTGGTCCGGTACCGTAAGGAATATGGCCACTCGTACTTCCCCTGCCCCCCGGGGCCCGCAGCGGTCGCGCAGCACTACCGCTGCCGCCGCCCGCCCAGCCCGGGGACGTGGCAGTGCCACAACCAAAGCTGTGACCAGGCAGCCAGCCCCGGCCGTTGAGGAGCACCGTTCGGCCTTCCCCGTGCGCATGGTCCGCGGGCTGTGGATGAGCCTGGCTCGGATGACCGGATCGGGAGTGCGTAAGTTCGGCCATGATGTCCACCCCGAACGGGATCTGCGTCGTGACGGCTCCGGATTCTTCCTGACCCTGCTCGCCGTCGCCGTCGCCGCCGTCGAATGGTGGGCGCTCACCGGCCCGGTAGCTGACGTCATCCATGCTGTCGCGGGAGGAACG
>DGBL01000055.1 GCA_002384315.1 Micrococcaceae bacterium UBA4005
CTCGTCATCGGGAGCATGCAGCGAAAGTGCGAATGTCACCGGGACCGCTTCCGCAGCCAATTTGTTGATCGCCGGAACCAGGCCCACCGTTGAGACCGTAATATGGCGCGCCGACATTCCCAGGCCCTCGGGAGACTCGTCCACGAAGCGGTGCACGGCGCCCATGACCCGCTTGTAATTGGCCAGCGGCTCTCCCATCCCCATGAATACGATGTTGGTGACGCGGTCGGCGTCGTGGCCGCCGTCGTCGCGCAGGCCGCCCAGCCCGCCGGCTGCGAGGACCCGGTTTGCCGCCACGACCTGATCAACGATCTCTGCTGTCGACATATTGCGGGTCAGCCCGGCTTGGCCCGTGGCGCAGAACGGACAGTTCATGNNGCGCAGAACGGGCAGGCCATGCCGCAGCCGGCCTGCGACGACACGCACAGGGTGATGCGGCCGCTGTAACGCATCAGCACCGACTCGACCAGCGCACCGTCGAAGAGCCGCCACAGGAACTTGATAGTGTCCCCGTTGTCAGTCTGCAATCTTTTGACTTCTGTCAGCAAGACAGGAAACAGGTCCGCGACGAGTTGTTCGCGGCCTTCCTTCGGCAGGTCGCTCATGGCGGCCGGATCGGTGCTGTAGTGGGTGAAGTAGTGCGTCGAGAGTTGCTTGGCCCGGTAGCCAGGATGGCCGAGGCCCCGCAAGCGTTCCTGGCGTTCGGCAAGTGTGAGATCCGCCAGGTGCACCGGCGGTTGCTTCACGCGCGGGGAGGCGAACTGAAGCAGCGGCCGCCCCGCATTCGTGAGTGCGGAATCGCCGCCTTCCACCGCAGGACGGACCTGGGGGCGGGGGGAATCGGGGGTCGCGACTGGCTTGGTAACAGACATTGCTTCCATTGTCCCATGAACTCGCAGCGGCGGTAATGTTACCGCCAGCGTTCACGCCGTCTGGCTTCAATACCGCACCCGGTAATAGGGTGGGATCGACCCCCGGCGCACAGGCGCGCCCAAGAGCATGGCGCCCGGTCGTTGCGGCGTCCTAAACAACGGAGAAATCATTGAGCGCACAAATTGGTGTGACCGGGCTTGCCGTCATGGGAGCGAACCTCGCCCGGAACCTGGCCCGTAACGGCTACACGGTTGCCCTCCACAACCGTTCGGTCGAAAAAACCGACGCCCTGTTGGCCAAATACGGTGATGAAGGTGACTTTGTTCGCACTGAAACCCTGCAGGAACTTGTTGATTCGCTGGAAAAGCCCCGCCGCGTGCTCATCATGGTCAAAGCTGGCGCGCCGGTGGATTCGGTAATTTCGCAGCTGACCCCGCTGCTGGAAAGCGGCGACATCGTCATCGATGCGGGTAACTCGCATTATGAGGACACCCGGCGCCGGGAGGCGGAACTGGCCGGGCACGGCCTGCATTTTGTCGGGGTGGGAGTCTCCGGTGGGGAGGAGGGCGCCCTGCTCGGGCCGTCGATCATGCCCGGAGGCTCCCGGGAGTCCTACGACTCGTTGGGTCCGATGCTGGAGAAAATCTCCGCGAAGTACAACGATGAGCCCTGCTGCCGGTGGATTGGCACCGACGGTGCCGGGCACTTCGTGAAGATGGTTCACAATGGCATCGAGTATGCGGATATGCAGGTTATCGGCGAGGCATATGATCTGCTTCGTTCGGGGGCCGGTATCGAGCCTGCCGAGCAGGCCCGGATTTTCCAGGACTGGAACACGGGCACCCTGTCCTCGTTCCTGATTGAAATCACCGCCGAGGTGCTCGCGCACACTGACGCACGCACCGGCAAACCGTTCGTTGACGTCGTCGTCGACTCTGCCGGGCAGAAGGGAACCGGGCGGTGGACCGTGGTCTCGGCCCTGGAGCTGGGCAGCCCCACTTCTGGCATCGCCGAATCCGTGTTCGCCCGGGGGCTGTCCTCGCAGCGGGACCAGCGCACCCAGGCGCAGGAGATCCTGCAAGGCTGCGAAGCCTCCCCGGCTTTGCCGGAGACGTTCGTTGAGGATGTCCGGTTGGCGCTCTATGCCTCCAAGCTTGTCAGCTACGCCCAGGGGATAGACATGCTCACCTCAGCGGCAAAAGAGTACGGGTGGGAGCTGAAGCTCGATGAGATCGCGTCGTTGTGGCGTGCCGGGTGCATCATTCGCGCCGAGCTGCTGGATGACATCATGAAGGCCTACTCGGGAGGGAGTAACCCGGCGAACCTGCTGCTGGCTCCTGCGTTTGCCTCGAGCATTGCAGAGGCGTTGCCGGCTTGGCGGCGTGTGGTGGCTACCGCTGTTCAGCTCGGAATCCCCGTCCCCGTATTTTCCGCGTCGCTGGCCTACTATGACGGTCTGCGCCGCAAACGCCTGCCCGCCGCGCTCACCCAGGGCCTGCGGGACCTGTTCGGCGCGCACACCTACTCCCGTGTCGACGCTGAGGGGACCTTCCACACCCTCTGGAGCGAGGACAAGTCCGAGGTTGACGCCGTAGACACGCACTAACCGCACGCAGGTCAATACGCGCGAAGGGCTCCGGACCAGTAGGTCCGGAGCCCTTGACGTCGCCGGGGAAACTGCGGAGCGGCAACCAGCGGCGCCGACTCAGAGCTAAACCGGGCTAGATGTAGATGGCCGGGTCAATGTACTCGGCCGGATCCACCGCCGGAAGGGTTTCGCGGGCCGAATCACGGTGGCGGAACGTCGCCGGGATGCCGGTCACGATTGAGTCCGGTGGGGCGTCCTTGACGACGACGGCGTTGGCGCCGACCGCGCTCCCTGCTCCGATGGTGATCGGCCCGAGGACTTTCGCTCCGGCCCCGATGGTGACCCGGTCACCGATGGTGGGGTGCCGCTTGACCTTCTGCAGAGAGCGTCCACCGAGCGTGACACCCTGATAGAGCATGACGTCGTCGCCG
>DGBL01000165.1 GCA_002384315.1 Micrococcaceae bacterium UBA4005
CCATGCCGGCTCCGGCAGTTTCACGCCGGCTCAGGAACAGGCCATCGGAGACGCCCTGGCCCGGCTGAGGGACATTCCTGAAGTCCAGTCAGCGGCCAACCCCTTCGAACTGCAGGACCAGATCGACGCCGGGGCAGCACAGCTGGCCGAGGGGAAGCCCCAGCTGGAGGCGGCCAAAACACAGATCACTGAAGGCCGCCAGCAGCTGGATGCACAGCAGGCCCAGTTGGACGCCGCTGCAGCCGCCGGGGCCCCCGGCATGGACCAGGCCCTCGCCCAGCTGCAGGCAGCCCGTGAACAGCTGGACGCCGGCGCGAAGGAAATCACCGCCAACGAGGAAACTCTGGCACTGGGCCAGCGCAAGCTGGACGCCGCCGCCGGGATGCGGACCGTCTCCGCGGACGGAAAATCGGCCGTCACGCAGATACAGTTCACCGGATCGATCTACGAAGTAAAGCCCGAAGTCCGCGAAAAGGTAAAGGAGATCATCACGGCGCCCTCCGGCTCCGGGGTGGAGGTGTATCTGAGCCAGAGCATCACCCAGGATGTCTCTGAAGTCCTCGGCACCGCGGAAATCATCGGTGTCGGCATCGCGGCCCTGGTCCTGATCGTCATGCTCGGAACCCTGGTCGCTGCCGGCCTGCCGCTGCTGATGGCCATCATCGGCGTGGCCGTCGGTGTCGGCGGGACCTTTGCGCTCTCCGGTGTGATCGAAATGGCATCCGTGTCAGTATTCCTGGCCCTGATGCTAGGACTCGCTGTCGGCATCGACTACTCACTCTTCATCGTCAACAGACACCGGACCCAACTGCTGCACGGCATGGCCATGGAGGAATCCGTGGCCCGTGCCACGGGCACGTCAGGAAATTCGGTACTGTTCGCCGGCCTGACCGTCGTCATCGCCCTGGCCGCCCTGGCCGTGCCCGGCCTTCCCTTCCTGACCATCATGGGTCTGGCAGGTGCCGCTACTGTCGCGCTGGCCGTGCTCGTCGCCCTGACCCTGACCCCTGCGCTCCTCGGATTCATCGGAACCCGCATCGTATCCAAACGCGCCTGGGACAAGGCCCGTGCCGCCAACATCGCCGCGGCCGAGAAAGCAGCCCGTGCCGGGACATCGGCCGAAGCCCTAGAAGAAGCCGCCGACCAGGAACACAGCCGCCACGGCTGGGGCGCGTTCGTCACCCGCCACCCCATCATCGTTCTGAGCGTTACGGTCCTGGCCCTGGCCCTCACCGCACTTCCGGCGGCCCAGCTCCGGGTAGCCCTGCCCGACGGAGGCACCGAACCGGTGAACTCCGACGCCTACAAGGCCTACACCACCCTTGGTGAGTCTTTCGGAGAAGGCGTCAACGGCCCGATCATCGCCGTCGGCAAACTCCCGGCAGGGCTAAGCGCCGCCAAATCAGAAGAACTTCAGTACGACGTCGCTGACCGGCTCCGGGACGTCAAAAACGTCACCGCAGCCCTGCCCGCCCTCGTCAGCGAGGACGGCCGGACCGCGATCTTCCAGGTCATCCCGGCCGAGGGACCAGCCAGCGCCAGTACCGAACAGGTCGTCGCCGACCTGCGCAGCGCCGCCGCGGACATCGAAACGGACACCCGGGTGAGCATCGGCCTGACCGGCCAGACCGCGGCCAACATCGACGTCTCCGAGAAACTGCTCAACGCCC
This sequence comes from Micrococcaceae bacterium UBA4005, assembly GCA_002384315.1. Classification (GTDB taxonomy): domain Bacteria; phylum Actinomycetota; class Actinomycetes; order Actinomycetales; family Micrococcaceae; genus Arthrobacter_D. Next base: position 1,671 of record DGBL01000165.1, read on the forward strand.
TACCCCTGTACCTGGGCGTCGTCATCGGGCTCTCGCTGCTGCTGCTGCTGCTGGTCTTCCGCTCCATCCTGGTCCCGCTGCTGGCAACCGGCGGGTTCCTGCTCTCCATGGCAGCGACCTTCGGCGCCATCGTCGCCGTCTACCAGTGGGGCTGGCTCGGCGAGATCTTCGGGGTCCACAACCCCGCGGCGGTCCTAAGCTTCCTGCCGATCATCCTCATCGGCGTGCTGTTCGGCCTGGCCATGGATTACCAGGTATTCCTGGTCTCGGGCATGCGCGAATCCCACATCCACGGAGAAGACGCCCGGAGCGCCGTCCGGACCGGATTCAGCCATGGTGCACGCGTCGTCACCGCCGCGGCATTCATCATGACAGCCGTCTTCGCAGGCTTCATCTTCTCCGGACTGACCATGGTCCGCCCGATCGGGTTCAGCCTCTCCTTCGGCGTCCTGGTCGACGCATTCCTTATCCGGATGACAATCATCCCTGCAGCGATGCACCTCCTCGCCGAAAAGGCCTGGTGGATCCCCCGCTGGCTAGACCGCATCCTGCCCGACGTCGACGTCGAAGGCGCCAAACTCCCGGCCGCGCCGGCCCCCACCGGCCCATCCGCCCCGGACCTGGTCCGCGCCCGCGGCTGACCACGGTCTCCGGCGCCTGCACGAACGAGGGCCGGATGCCGGAGACCGGCGTTACAGAAGCAACACAGACCCAGAAGCGCGACCGGAAGGAGACCGTGAGAGCATTATGACACTGCAGGAGGAAACGTCTGCAGCCCTGGAAGGCCGCATCGCTGCCCTGCAACGGGTCTTGCGGCGCCTTGCCGTTGCCAGCGTCAGGCCTGACCGGCCAGGTGTGGCGCTGCAGGCCGTGATGCGCATGATCGCCGAAGCGGGCGAATGCCGCGCCCGGGATCTCTGCTCAAACCTCGGAGTCGGCGCACCGGTACTCAGCCGGCACATAGCCGACCTCGAAGAGCAGCACCTCGTCATCCGCCGGCCCCACCCCGAAGACCGGCGGTCACAGCTGATCGCGCTGACCGAAGCCGGCATCACCGAGCTGCAGGAAGCTGAGAAGCGCCGGTCCGCACTGCTGCGGCGCGCCCTTGACAGCTGGTCCGAAACCGATGCTGGGACGCGTCCACAGTCATTGACCGGCTCTCCCACACGCTGAATACCCACCTCCGGGAACACCCCGGCAGCCTGCCGCCGGGACACACCCCAGGCGGCGGAACCGCGAACACCAGCTAGTTCACGTCAGGCTCGGATCGCCGGTTACCGACAGTCAGCGGCACCGGTGCTCCCACATCCGGACATGCCGGCATCATATCGTGGCGAGCCGCTCCGGGGCCGCGGGCCCGGTAGCAGGCTGTCCCGCCTCATCCGGATGATCAGACGCGCCGAGAAGCCACCGAACCGCCTCGCTCTCATGGGCAAAATAGCGGTTCGGAACCTCAGCTTTGCGCGCGAACGCAGAAAGAACCATGTCCACTGGGCTTACCCCGAGGATCGCGGTGCGAGAGGCGGACCCTGCGCGGCAGATCAGACCCCGCGCTTCGGCACTGACAGATTCGGTGCCGGCCATTTCCACCAGCAACGGCAAACGGCGGTTGCCGGACAGTCGGACAGTCGGACAACCGCATCGATGGCCGTTCGGGCAACGTCTTCCGTCACGCTCATTGCCTTCTGCAACCGCAGACGCACGATGCCGTCTGTCCCGAGCGAGACCACAAACAAGCCACCCTCCACGGCTTCTTCCCCCACTCCGCCCCCAACCAGTCAGATGACCCATTTTATGCTTCTGGTCCAGAGCAAGACTAGTCTCCGGGAAAGCTCCGGTCTATGCACTGAAGCAGACCGTACGCGTGCTGGACCGGCCGATAACACTCAGGGACAGGGACAGGGCTACCCGGTCATCGGAATCGCCGTCACACTAGTTCCGGGCCAGCAGCTTCGCGCCGTCAGGGCGCAATTCCCCGGTCGGTGACACGTGCCGGTAGAGGGTCTGCCGGGTGATGCCGAGTTCTGTGCAGAGGTCGCTGATTTTTGTGCCGGGCTGGCCCATGGAAGCCAGGGCGAGCCGAAGTTTCGCCGGCGTCATTTTGTAGGGGCGGCCGCCGTTCCGGCCCCGGGCGCGGGCGGCGGCGAGGCCTGCGGTGGTACGTTCGGAGATCAGCTCGCGTTCAAACTCGGCGAGGGCGGCGAAGATCCCGAAGACGAGCTTTCCCAAGGCGGTGGTGGTGTCAATCGCTGCCCCTTGGCCGGTGAGTACTTTGAGCCCGATCCCCCGTTCGGTGAGTTCGTGGACGATGTTGACCAGGTGGCGCAGGTCCCGGCCGAGCCGGTCTAGTTTCCAGACAACCAAGGTGTCGCCGTGGCGCAGGGCTTTGAGGCAGGCAGCCAGCTCCGGCCTGTCATCCTTTTTCCCCGAGGCGCGTTCATCATAGAGGGAGTCCGCAATGATGCCGGCGGCCAGGAGTGCGTCGCGCTGCAGATCCGTGGTCTGGGAGCCGTCGGCTTTTGAGACGCGCATGTAACCGACCAGCATGGAAGGTCTCCTCTGTCATTTATACGTTCGTTTAAGTGACAGCCCGATTCCAAATCGAACTGGAAGCGGAATATGTCACCTAACCCGTTATTTATTCTAAGTCAGGCAAAGGGTCGTTGATTCTCTGTTTGTGACAAAAAGTCGAGGGGTATGTGAAGCTCGGCGAAGGTTTCCCGGAGACTGCCCACGGATTCTTCACTCCGGCATCCGTACCGTGCGAAGTCGTAGAGCTGTTTCGCGACGAGCGGGTTTACTTTGGCTGCTGCAATACAGACTTCCAGTGCGTCCGTTGCCTGTTCCCAGAGCTCATCGAGAGTCGGCTTCTCCTGAGCGGTTGCTGTCGGTGGGCCAGGCCGTGTTCCGTCGCTGATCCGGGGATTTGGTTCGGGCCTGAAGAGGTGTGCGGAGGTTCCCAGGGCAGTCAGTGAGCCCGCTTCGATCAGTTCCATCGCGGCGGCGGCTGCTTCGAGCAGCTGCTGCTGGACGGTCCAATGAAGGGTCTCGAACGGCTGCCACGAATACAGGCCGGCCCGAAACGGGTGACCGCAGTGTTCCCAGACACGACGCACGTCGTCCAGTTGCCGGCCATATCGTCCCTGGGCTGTGGTGAGTTCGTCCAGGAGGGTCCGCAGCAACCGGAACCAGATGCCGGCGTGAACCGGATACCGGGGCAGGTCAACGGAACCGGTGGTTATCGTCTGCCAGGTTCGCAGGTCCATGAGGGACAACGACTCCGGCAGCGCCCGCTGGTCATGGCCGGGAGTCGTCCACCGAATGTAATCGGGAGGGTGGCCTTCGTAGGTTTCGAGCCGGCGCCCATGTACCGGGCAACTGGCGATGACCGGCAATTGCCAGACGAGCAGTAGCGCCGGGCTGGACTCCAGACAGTCCGGGCATCCCCGCCGGGCCCCGGTTTCCGGCAGCCATGGCAGCCACTACCGCGGAGTATAGATATTGCGCCGCTTCGGTGGCAGGAGCACCGAGAGCTGGTGCACATAGGTTTCGTAAGCGCCGGGGGCAGGGATGAGGCTGTCGAAGAGCCACGGCACCCATCCGGCCATGGTCATGGCGATTACGCGGTGTTGGTCAAGGCCGGTGCGCTTGGCGAGCTCTTCGAGCAGATCCGTCGGCGGGTTCAGATCCAGCTCCGGGTCGCTGAGTTCCCGGTGGCCGAGTCCGTGTTCGAGCAGCGCGTAGGAGTACATGCCATAGCTTGCGGCAATCCGCCGCAGCCAGGAGGACAACGATTCCATTTCTACAGGTGCCGGGTGCAGGGGCCAGCGTTCCGGCGGTCTCATCTGAGTTCGCGTTCGAACTTCCGGCGACGGACGCTGGGACCGTCGTATTCGGCCAGAGTCAGCGTCCGGTGGTTGATGGATTCTTCGCCGCTGTCCACGGCGGCTACCGCGGCTTCGGTCAGGAGCGATGTGAGCTCCCCGATGGTGCCCTCGCTGCGGGTGAGGAGGTAGCGGGCCATGTCATCGGTCGCCAGATTCGAGCGCGTGCGCAGCGGGAAGGAGGAAGCGAAGCTGGCCAGCAGGGACGACAGGTCTGCATTGGCCTCCCATAAGGGCAGCGTCATGGGCTCAAACCGGTTTTCGAGCTGGTCATCGGAGCGGATGGCGAGATAGGCCTCACGGGTGCCGACCCCCACCAGCGGGATCCGCAGCTCGTTTCCCAGGAAGCGCAGCAGGTTCAGGAATTCGCGCCGGACATCGGTCCGGCCGGCCAGCACATTGTGCAGTTCGTCAATTACCAGGATCCGCACACCGACTTGTCGCAGCACGGAGAGGGTGAGCTGTTCCAGGTCAGCTACGCGCCGGCGCGGTCCCGTGGGCGCACCGGCGCGGCGAGGACGGCCGTGTAGAACCGCGGGATGGACGGTTCGGAGGGCATCTGGACGCAGAGGACGGGGATGTGTTCCTGGTCCGCGGTGGAGTGTGCCGGGTGCTGGCGGTGGAACCGTTCGATGATCATGGACTTGCCGTTGTTGGTCGGTCCGATCAGCAGGAGGTTGGGCATGCGTTGTTTGCCGGGCCAGTCATAGAGTGTTTCGAGCCGGGTGAGGGTCTGGACGGCCCGGGGGTAGCCGATCCAGCGGTCCGCCCGGATGCGCCGGATCCGTTCCTCCGCCGGCAGTCGGGCCATGGCTTGGGCCCAGGGCTGGAGGTGGGACAGATCCGGCGGCGGGTAGTCATCGATGTTCACCACTGCTCGACCTCGTCAAAAGGACGGGCTGCCGCCTCGTCATTCGTGGACGGGAGCATTTCATCAGGTGGAGCCGTCGGGTTCTTCACGGGTCCGGAGGCCTGGAGGTGGCGCCGCCGTTGAAGGTCCCGGCGTGTTCTGCGGGTTGTCCGTTGGGCCGTGGCGGTGATCTCGCGCATCTGATCGATCATGCGGAACAGTGCTTCCTCGTTGACCTGGTCGTGTCCTTGCTGGCGGAGCCGCGCCAGTGCCTGCCGGTGTTCCCACAAGGTGACCGCGGGGTGGGAAACGGTGCGGTATGGGACTTCCATATAGGCCGTTCCTTCCGGTTCCAGCACCCAGACCCGGCTGATGTCCCGGGGGTCCCGCCGGATGATGAATTTTTCCTCCCGGTCCCGCCGTGCGATCCAGGGTTTGAGCACGTTCGCGAAGTAGTGGACGTGGTCGATGACGAAACCGGTGCGGGTGATTCGGCGCCGGATGACCGGCAGGAAATCCACCAGAAACGCCGTGGGGTGCGAAGCGACAGGCTGCGCACCGAACTCTCTCACGCCTTCGTCCCAGCGCCCGGCGGGTGTCTGGTTCAGGGATCCGTGGATACTGCCGTGGTAGCCGGCGACCGCTAAGGTCAGCCAGCGTTCCAGCTCCGTCAAGGTCAGGGCGGACGTTTTGTCGGCATCGTAACCGCCCCGCTGTCCCGGGTTCGAGAAAGTTGTTCCGGGCAGTTCATGGACCCGCTGCATCACCGTTCCGATGATGCGCTCCACGATGCCGCCGTAGTGCGGGCGCCCAAGTGGCCGGTAGCTGAGTTTGATGCCGTGCTGTTCGCAACCGCGGCGCAACGCCTCGCTCTTGAATTCCGAAGCGTTGTCCAGGAACAACGCCTTGGGCTTACCGCTCATTGGCCAGGCCGCGTCCACGCCCAGGGATTCGAGCCAGGGCCGCTTGTCGCAGGTCATGTGTGCGATGCACAAGCCCACCGACACCGCAGACGGCGCCTCCAGAGTCACGACCATTCCCAGAATGCACCGGCTGTAGTCATCGATAGCAACCGTCAGGTAGGGCCGGCCGATGGGCTGCCGGTCCCGGTCATCGACGACAATCAGGTCAATCACGGTGTGGTCGATCTGGACCTGGTCCAACGGGGCCACGATGTCCGGCACCTTCCCGCCGGCCGACTGCAAGGGCCGGGCGGCGTCGCGGCCCTCACGCCTAAGTCTTGCTTCAACCGGATGCAGCGCCTCGATCCGGAGGGCGACAGTGTTCCTTGCCGGTGCGGTCAACCCCTGCGACTTGCATTCGCGCACAATTTGGCGGTGCACGACCGCGAGGGAGGGCTTTTGCTTGGTCAGGTAAGTCTTCCGGATGACTTCCCGGATCACGGCTTCCACAGGCTCCGGCAGGCGCCTGCCTCCGCGGCCGCCAGCGGAGCGGCCAGGGGCCAGGTCCGTCAGCAGACCGGCGCCCTTTCGGCGCCGTCCGATCAGGGTGTAGACCTGCCGTCGCGACAAGCCCAATTCTTCGGCCGCGCTGTCCGCCGCCCGGTGGGTGACCGTGGCCATGGCCGCCAAAGGCGCAATGACCTCGTCTTGCTGGCGTAGGCGCTCCCATGCCTTATCCGACATGCCCAGCAGGCCCCGCTCCAGGATTTGCGGGTCATTCGATGTCATGACGGGCGCTGACGGTGCAGACGACTCTTGACCATGATTCAGCCTAGTGCAGGCGGCTTCTGATGGAAATGCCGACGGTGCAGGTGACTTCTGACAAACGGATGTCAGCAGTCCTGTGCACCGGGGCCTTACTTCCGCATGAACTGGTGCAGGCGACTTCTGAAAACGACAGATTCCACGAGAATTAGGGCACTGCCGGTCGCCGCGGTCGTTCAGTCCATGAGACGCCTCATATCCCAAGGGATGCGAGACATTCTTAATGCAGAGCTGCGTGAAGGGCTAGACGTCGTTGCTGTCCTTCGCCCTTACATCCCACCCTGACCAGGCCGGGGCTTCAATGACGCAGAATCGGTTGCCCTCGAGGTCTTCCAAGATGACGTAATCGGCGCCAGTAGGTCTTCCCGCCCAATGCACCTCGCGTGCGCCGAGTTTAATGAGGCGTGTAACCTCCGCGACCTGATCATCTGCATACAAATCGAGGTGCATACGCGGAGGAATTACTCGTTCTGAGGGGTGAGCATCCAGAGAGACGTTCGGCCCCGCGCCTTGCCGCGGATGCAACAGAGCAAAGTCCACGTCGATCGGCTCGCGGACTGTGTACCCCAACGCTTCCGACCAGAAATGAATCTGAGAAGCTAGGTCGTCGACGCGGATGACTATAGATCCAACAACTATCATTCTCCGACCGTACGTGCTGCGCCTGCGCGGCAACAGGATGCCCTACGAACTTGCCTATGGGTGGAACCCGAACCGGACACCGGGATGATCATAGTCTCGTAATCTGAGTGCCTCGAAACCCATGCCATGCAAGACGACCGGTGCCGTAAAAGCGCCATTTTGAGCTGTGATTTACCGCTATTCTGAACGAACAGTCACAAGTGAGGCTCTGGCCGTTGCCAGTGCCTGGACTCCGGTCGCAAAATTCTCCAGCGCCCGCTGGGCCTCATTGGCTGCCGTCCGGACCGCTTCGCCGTGCGGAGTGATGTTCCCGAAAACGGACAACACCTCATCCACTTCGGGTGCGTGGTAGTGCCCGTGAAGGCCCTTCCAGGTGGTTTCCAGCCCGATGACCGCGCTAGCTATCTGCCGGCCATGTTTTGCCAGGGCCTGGGCGGATTGGCTCAGCTGCGTGGGCGATGCCCCTGGTTGGCCATCTGGGAGTCGCCGAGCACCTGGTTCCACAGGCCTGTCAGCGCACCGCCGATTTGCTGGCTCCGGCACGCTGTCACGTCGATATCGTAGCCCTTGAGCCCCATCCAGATCCCTCATCTCAGTCGTACGTTCCGACATCGAGAATAGTGTGCGGTACTGTCTTTGGCGATGGGGAGAGCTCCCCATCGCCCACCACCGGGCGCAGGAGCCAGCGCCGGTGCCGTAGAGTTTCGCCGTGGCCAGTTTCCTGTCAGGAGTTCCTGTATGAAGATCGATTTCGCGCAGTCACCACAGTCCACGCTCGGAGTCGAATGGGAGCTCGCACTCGTGGACCGGTACAACGGGGATCTGGTCTCCGTTGCCCAGGAAGTACTACGTGGGGTCACCGCGAACCACCCTGAATTGCAGGAAGACCAGGAGCACCCGCACATCAAGCAGGAACTGCTCCTCAATACAGTAGAACTGGTGACCGGGGTGTGCAGGACGGTCCAGGAAGCGAAAGAAGACCTGAGCCGGTCCCTGGCAGCGGTGCGCGAAGTGACGGACCCGATGGCGGTGGAACTGTTCTCGGCGGGCTCCCACCCTTTCAGCGCGCCACGCTCACAGCCGGTAACGGACAAGGAACGCTACTTCAAGCTGATTGACCGGACCCAGTGGTGGGGACAGCAAATGGTCATCTACGGGGTCCATGTCCATGTGGGCCTCAATCATCGGGACAAGGCCCTGCCGGTGCTGGACGGTCTCGTCAACTACTTCCCGCATTTTCAGGCGATCTCCGCTTCGTCCCCGTACTGGGGCGGAGAGGACACCGGGTACGCCTCTCAGCGGGCCCTGATGTTCCAGCAGCTTCCCACGGCAGGGTTGCCCTTCCAGTTTTCACGGTGGTCCGAGTACGAATCCTATGTCCAAGACATGTTCACCACCGGCGTCATCGATTCGGTCAGCGAAATCCGGTGGGATATCCGGCCAGTAGGGAATCTGGGAACCATTGAGATGCGCGTCTGCGACGGGCTTTCCACCCTTCGCGACGTCGGCGCCGTCGCCGCGCTCACCCAATGCCTGGTGGAGGAAATGTCCACCATCCTCGACGGCGGCGGAC
>DGBL01000230.1:0-7099 GCA_002384315.1 Micrococcaceae bacterium UBA4005
GCACCGCTGATTAGCTACGTTCGGGATGGATAACCGCTGAAAGCATCTAAGCGGGAAGCCGGCTTCAAGATGAGATTTCCATACACTTTATGTGTGAGAGGCTCCCAGCCAGACCACTGGGTTGATAGGCCGGACGTGGAAGCAGGGACTAAAGACCTGTGAAGCTGACCGGTACTAATAAGCCGATAACTTACACCACCCACACACCCCCACCCCTATTACAGGCAGCCGGGGAGTGTGAAGATCAAATGCTCAGCGTCCACTATGCGGTTCCCAACCAACAACCAGGGAAACCACAACTACATAACAAGCACGACAACGTGCCCACAAATTTACCACCCACCCCCGTTAAACCAGGGGCGGGACCGGTACACAGGGTTACGGCGGTCATAGCGTGGGGGAAACGCCCGGTCCCATACCGAACCCGGAAGCTAAGACCCACAGCGCCGATGGTACTGCACCCGAGAGAGTGTGGGAGAGTAGGACACCGCCGGACAACCATTAACGCGAAGCCCCGACCACCACGGTCGGGGCTTCGCCACATTAACACCCCCTACACTAAAAACGAAGGGCTTGGCTCGACGAGGCCGCGTTGTGGGTGACAGCTCAGGCGCTCTCTGCGGTCGATTGCGGGGAACCGTGCCATCCATAGAAGAATAGTGAATGACGAGGACCGGCCCGCGGGGACGGTTGCTCCCGATGAAAGGAACGCCGCCGTCATGGTTGAGCAGGACAATGACCACGAAGCAGGCCAGCAGCGAGCAGATCCGATGAGCGCGTCTGCCGTTGGACGCGAGGCTGACGCTTCGGGCGCGGACACCCCGGACTCTGAGCGTGCGGCGCCTGATGCGCGCCCGGTCCGACGCCATTCCTGGGGCTCAAAGTCCCGGCGGGCTACACCCAGCGGCGACGAGCCGGCTCTTGAGCCTGCCGCGGAGCAGGCTGACAGAATTGAGCAGGCTGGCAGTATCGGGCAGGCCCGCGACCCGGAGATCCCCGCCGTAGCGCAGCGCCCGACGGCGGACGAGCAACCTCGCGTGGAGCCGGCGCAGCGGCGTCCAGCCGAGCGGTCCTTCGTGGAGCCATCGCAGCGGCGTCCAGCCGATCGGTCGACAGAGGGCAGGACTGCCCCCTGGCGCTCGGACGCCGAACGCCCCGGACGGACATCTCCCGGACGGACTTCTCCCGGACGGACTTCTGCTGGGCGGACTTCTGCTGGTCCTACCTCACCAGGCCGCGCCGCATCTGGGGACCGCTTCTCAGCGCCCCGCGATCCGCGGGCAAGCCGCGGCCCTGGACGCGGGCAGTACGAAGAATCGGCGGAACCGCGCGCGCATAACCCGCGAGATCTGCGCAGTTCCAACCGGCCGGAGCGGGAACGCTCCCCGGAAATCGACGAGGATGTCCGCGGCGATGAGCTCGATCGTGTGACGCGAGCCCAGATCCGCAACCTCGAAGAACGCAGTGCCGGTTGGGTCGCAAAACACCTCGTCATGGCGGGACGGCTGCTTGCGGACGATCCGGAGCTGGCGTTCCAGCACGCCCTTGCGGCGAGTCGCCGCGGCGGACGGTTGGCCGCGGTCCGCGAGGCCGTCGGGCTCACCGCCTACGCTGCCGGACACTACGGTGAAGCGCTGCGCGAATTCAGGACCTTCCGGCGCATCAGCGGGTCGAACGTCCACCTGCCGGTTATGGCCGACTGCGAACGCGGTCTTGGACGCCCCGACCGCGCACTGGATCTGGCGCGTGGGGAGGAAGCGCAGGCACTGGATTCCGCAGGACAGGTGGAACTAGCCATGGTGGTTTCTGGTGCGCGGGCGGATCTGGGCCAATTCGACGCCGCCGTGGCAGCGCTTGAGATACCCCAGCTTGATATCAACCGGGCGTTCTCCTTCAGCCCACGCCTCTTTAGCGCTTACGCGGACGCGCTGGAAAAAATAGGACGCAAGGACGACGCCGCGCGCTGGCGGCGTCGTGCAGTGGTCGCAGGTGCGGCGCTGGGACTTGAGGAGGAAACGGAGCCCGACATCGTCGACCTGATCGGCGAGGAGGACGAGGACACTGCAGTTCCAGAAGTGCCAGCTGCCCTTCCGAATCAGCGGGCACCTCGGGAAGGGACGTCCGCGGAGACCCCGGATGAGTGAACCAGGGCTGATCAGTGGTTACGACGCGTTGCTAGCTGACCTCGACGGCGTCGTGTACGCCGGCGCCCATGCTATCGACGGTGCCGTTGAGGCACTGGACGCACTTGCGCCCGCGGGTGTGCGGCTGGCCTATGTCACCAACAACGCCTCGCGTTCGGTCGCTGAGGTTGCTGACCATGTGCGTAGTCTCGGTGCGCCTGCCACGGCTTCACAGGTTTTCGGATCCGCCCTCGCCGGAGCCGAATTGCTGGCGACGCTGGTTCCGCCCGGTGCGCCTGTTCTGGTTATCGGCAGCGCAACCCTGGCCGAGGCGGTCAGTTCGCAGGGGCTGGTCCCCGTCGCCTCCGCGCGGGAAAACCCCGCCGCCGTCATCCAGGGTTTCAGTCCAGCTCTCGGCTGGACGGACCTGGCTGAAGCGTCCTACGCGGTCGCCGCAGGGGCGGTATGGGTGGCGACCAATACTGATCTGACCATCCCGCAGGCCCGCGGAATCGCCCCGGGCAACGGCAGTCTCGTCGCCGCCGTCACAGCGGCTACCGGGAAACACCCCGTGGTCGCCGGGAAACCGGAGGCACCACTGTTCCTCACCGCCGCTGCCCATCTGGACGCGCGTCGCGCCCTCGTCGTCGGCGACCGGCTCGATACCGACATCCTGGGAGGAAACCGGGCGCACATGGATACCGCGCTCGTGCTGACAGGTGTCGACAGCGTGCAGACCGCGCTGGCGGCCGTCACCGCAGAGCGCCCCACGTATCTGCTGGCGCGGTTGGGTGAGCTCCATCTGCCGTATCCACCCGTCCTTTCCCACACTGGCACTGGCACCGGCGACGGCGGCGGACACAGCAGCGGCGGTATCAGGGCAATCGTGCGCGACGGCGTCGTGCTGGTTGACGGCCCGGAAAGCTCCATCGATGCCTGGCGCGCCGCCTGCGCCGCGTGGTGGCATGCGCGCCCGGACGTTGACATTGCCTACCTGCCGAAAGTGAGGTTCGCCGCCCTATGAGCAATCCCACCGACCCGGAGCGCGACGCCGGACCGGCTGGCCAACCTGCCTGGCCAGCGGTCACGCCTGACTCCGGCGATGCGCTCATCGACCAACACCTTTCTACACTCGGACTGATCAGCGGGGAGGACCTGGACGCACACTCCGCCCGGTACGAGGCAATCCACGACGCGCTTCGCGCTGAGCTAGACGATGAGTCCTGAAAAACACACAATGCGCCTGGACCAGGAGCTAGTGCGCAGGGGATTGGCCCGCTCACGTTCGCACGCCGCGCAACTTATCGCCGCTGGACGGGTTCTGCGCGACGGATCCCCCACGCTGAAGGCGTCAGCGCCGGTCGGCGCAGACCAACACCTCATCGTCCAGGGAGAGGGGCCGGAATACGTCAGTCGAGCTGGCCACAAACTCGACGGTGCGTTGCGTGGGTTCCCGGACGTAATTCCCACTGGCAAACGCTGCCTCGATGCCGGTGCATCGACCGGAGGATTTACCGAGGTCCTGCTGCGCGCCGGCGCCCACGAAGTAGCGGCGGTGGATGTTGGGCACGGACAACTGGCCGAGGCCCTCCGCTGCGATCCGCGCGTGCGGGTCTTCGAGGGGATGAACGTACGTCATCTGACGCCGGAGCAGATCGGCGGCCCAGCGGATCTCACCGTGGCGGACTTGTCCTTCATCTCGCTACGGCTTGTGCTCGAGGCGCTGATCGGAGCCACCAAGCGGGGCGGCGAAATGCTCCTCATGGTCAAGCCCCAGTTCGAAGTGGGCCGCGCAGGGCTGAACAGCCAGGGAATCGTCACGTCCCCCAGCGAACGGCGGCGTGCCGTGTGGGGGGTACTCCGGGACGCACTCGCCCTCGGAGCAGAAGTGGCAGGTCTGGCCAGAAGCGGTCTTCCCGGGCAGGACGGAAATATCGAGTACTTTGTGTGGATAAGGGTGCCGCAATCGGGATTGATGCCTAGGATCGAAGAAGACCTCGATCCGCTGACCGACTACCTGTTGACCTCGAGCGCCGCTTTCGCCGGTATACCCGGCTCAATAACCACCACGGAGCCGAATGACTAGACGAATACTCGTCCTCGCCCATACAGGACGGCGCGAGGCTATGGCAGCTGCCCAAGAGGCATGTACCCTTCTGCACTCGTTGGGTCTTCGCCCGGTAATGATCCGCCAGGAACTTGCCGATATCCAGGCCGAATACGGTCCGCTGGCCGCGCCCACCGAGCTGCTGGGGCAGGATGTCGAGCTCGCGGGGGTTGAGCTCGTTATGGTCCTCGGCGGTGACGGAACCATTCTGCGCGGCGCCGAACTGGTGCGTGAATCCGATGTTCCGCTGCTGGGGGTCAACCTCGGTCACATCGGTTTTCTTGCAGAAAGCGAGCGGGCGGATCTCGCGGAGACCGTCCGCTGGATCGCTGGACGCGATTACACGGTTGAAGAGCGTATGACCATAGAAGTCCTGGTCTGGCAGGGCGAACGGCTCGTGGCCGAACACTGGGCACTCAACGAAGCTGCCGTGGAGAAAGCCGACCGCGAACGGATGATCGAGGTGGTCATGGAGGTCGACGGCCTTCCCTTGAGCTCCTTCGGGTGCGACGGGGTGGTGCTGGCCACTCCGACGGGTTCCACGGCTTACAGTTTCTCCGCGGGAGGCCCTGTAGTCTGGCCTGCGGTGGAAGCACTGCTGCTGGTCCCTATCAGCGCCCATGCCCTGTTCGCCAAGCCGCTTGTGGTCGCGCCGTCGTCGGTCCTGGCCGTTGAATTGTTGAACCGTACCGGGGCCCGCGGAGTGCTCTGGTGCGACGGGCGGCGCAGCACCGACCTGCTGCCCGGGGCCCGCGTGGAGGTGCGTAGATCCGCCCGGACGGTCCGCCTCGCGCGGACGCGTCAGACGCCGTTCTCCGAGCGGCTGGTGCAAAAATTCGAGCTGCCCACGCAGGGCTGGCGGGGCCCGGCGACCCATGGGGGTGCTCCGGCGCAATGATTGAGGAAATGCGAATCAGGGATCTGGGCGTCATTTCAGACGCGACCTTGCCGCTTGGTCCAGGACTGACCGTCGTCACCGGGGAGACCGGCGCAGGCAAGACGATGGTGGTTACCGCTCTCGGGCTGCTGCTTGGCGCCCGCTCGGACGCCGGGTCGGTGCGCCTGGGGGCCAAAGCCGCTTCCGCCGAGGCCGTCCTACGAATCGAGACTGGCGGATCCGTGGCCCAGCGCGCACTGGAGGCGGGCGCCGAGCTTACCGAACGCGCCGGGACAGCCGAGCTTATTCTCGCCCGAACCGTGACCGCCGAAGGTCGCAGCCGTGCCCACGTCGGTGGCAGGGCAGCCCCCGTCGGTGTGCTCTCGGAGCTGGGGGAGCAACTGGTGGTGGTGCACGGGCAGTCCGACCAGCTGCGGCTCCGTGGAACGGTCGCCCAGCGCGGCGCCCTGGACAAGTACGGCGGTGCGGAACTGGCGGCACGGCGCGAGGCCTACGAAGCGGCGTTTCTTCGCTGGAAGCAGGCGCACACCGAACGGGAGCAACTGCACAGCGATCAGCGCGAACGCCTCCGGGAAGCCGAAAGCCTCGCTGCTGCCGTGGACGAAATAACTGCCCTGGAACCGCTACCCGGCGAAGACCAGGCCCTGAAAGCCGAATCTATGCGGCTGGGCAATGTGGAGGAATTGCGCACGGCAGCCCTTACGGCGCACCAGAGCCTCATCTCCGAAGAGATCGGGGCGTCCGCGGATGCGGTCTCCCTGGTGGACGAAGCCAAGCGTCAACTCGAGTCCGTGGCCCAGCACGACTCCGCGCTGGGAACGTTGGGTTCCCGGGTCGCCGAAGTCGGCTATCTGCTGGCAGATATATCCTCCGAACTCGCCGCCTATGCCGCGACCCTCGACGGCGAAGGCCCGGGCCGGCTCGACGAGGTCGAATCGCGGCGTGCGGCGCTTTCGGTGCTGATCCGCAAATACGCACCGACGATCGACGAAGTCCTTGCGTGGCGCGATACAGCTTCGATGCGGCTGGCCGTGCTGGAGCAGGATTCCACCCGGGCGGATGCCCTGGACGCGGAGATCGCTGAACTGGACAGCGCACTGCATGAGCACGCAGCGGCCCTGACCGGGCTGCGGACCGATGCTGCCCGCGAGCTTGCCGCGCGTGTCAGCGCGGAGCTCACCGCGTTGGCGATGCCCGACGCGGAATTGCATATCTCGGTGGAGCCAGCTGAAAAGCTGGCCGCGCACGGCGCCGACGAGGTTTCCTTCGCGCTCCAGCCGCATCCAGGATCCGGACCGCGCCCGCTCGGCAAGGGAGCCTCCGGCGGGGAGTTGTCCCGGGTCATGCTGGCCATCGAGGTTGTCCTTGCGGCGGTGGACCCGGTCCCAACATTCGTGTTTGACGAGGTGGATGCCGGGGTCGGCGGGAAAGCCGCGGTGGAAATCGGCCGTCGGCTAGCCATGCTCGCCGACCATGTGCAGGTGATCGTGGTCACTCACCTGCCGCAGGTGGCGGCATTTGCGCAGCATCACATCCGGGTCACCAAGAATGTTTCCCACGGCGCGGAAACGGACGGATTCACCACCAGTGATGTTGAAGTACTTCCGGAAAGTGAACGCGTGCGAGAACTTGCGCGGATGCTCGCCGGTCAGGAAGATTCGGCGTCCGCCCAGGCCCACGCCGAAGAACTGCTCGCTGATGCAGCGCGCACCTCCTCTAGATGATAGGCTCGAACTCCGTGGTGCAGCTTACAAATTCCCGGTTCCTGAAGTCCGCCAAGACGACGAAACACATCTTCGTCACCGGCGGCGTCGCCTCCAGCCTCGGGAAGGGGCTGACAGCTTCCAGCATCGGCCATCTGCTCCGGGCGCGTGGACTTTCCGTCACGATGCAGAAGCTCGACCCCTACCTGAATGTCGATCCCGGCACCATGAACCCGTTTCAGCACGGGGAAGTCTTTGTCACCGATGA
>DGBL01000230.1:7152-16152 GCA_002384315.1 Micrococcaceae bacterium UBA4005
CGCCAGGATATTGGCCGCACGAATGTCTTCTTCCTGCATGTCTCGCTGGTGCCCTACATCGGTCCGTCGCAGGAACTGAAGACCAAACCGACCCAGCACTCCGTGGCGATGCTGCGGTCCATCGGTATCCAGCCCGACGCGATCGTTATCCGCTCCGACCGGGAAGTGCCGCTCGCGATGCGGGAGAAGATCGGGCGCATGTGCGATGTTGACATCGACGCCGTCGTCAATGCCGCTGACGCGAAAAGTATTTACGACATTCCCAAAACTCTGCATGCGCAGGGACTGGACGCATATATTGTGCAGGCGCTGGATATGAAGTTCAAGGATGTCAACTGGACCAAGTGGAATAAATTGCTGGATGTCGTCCACAACCCCCGGCACCACGTCGAAATTGCGCTGGTGGGCAAGTATATTGATCTGCCTGATGCTTATCTCTCGGTGACTGAAGCCCTGCGCGCAGGAGGATTCGCGAACAAGACGAAGGTGGACATCCGCTGGGTGCCCTCCGACGAATGCGACACGCCCGACGGCGCTGCGAAAGCCCTCGCCGGCGTGGATGCGATCTGCGTGCCGGGTGGATTCGGAATTCGCGGTCTGGAAGGCAAGCTGGGTGCGCTGCGGTATGCGCGCGAGAACCAGGTTCCAACCCTGGGGCTCTGCCTGGGGCTGCAGTGCATGGTGATCGAATATGCCCGGAACATGGTAGGACTCGCCTATGCCTCCTCCAGCGAGTTCGAGCCTGACACGGAGTTCCCGGTCATCGCAACGATGGCCGAACAAAAGGAGATTGTTGCCGGCGACGGCAACATGGGTGGGACCATGCGGCTGGGGCTCTGGGAGGCGAAGCTTGCCGAAGGCTCCGTGGTTGCCAGCACGTATGGAACGACGACGGTCAGCGAACGCCACCGGCATCGCTATGAGGTGAACAACGACTATCGCGCCCAGCTGGCAGATGCCGGGCTTGTATTCTCCGGGACGTCACCGGACGGGACCTTGGTCGAATTCGTTGAATTGCCGCGCAACGTCCACCCTTACTATGTATCCACCCAGGCGCATCCGGAACTGAGCTCGCGGCCAACCCGGCCACACCCGCTGTTCGCTGGCCTCGTCAAGGCCGCGCTCGAGCGCGCCGGAGCCAAGGCTTAACCATGCCTGCCGCCCCCCGCGCAGACGGATTCGCCGATGAGCAGAGCCCGCGGACGCTGATCCATTCGGCGGTTGCTTTCCCCGGTAAAGTCTGGGATGTCCGCAGCGAGGGGTTCAGCCTGGAGGCCGGCGGCGAGGAAATCGTCCGGGAGTACATTGACCACCCCGGGGCGGTTGCGGTGCTGGTGATGAACGAGGCCGGTCAGGTGCTGCTGATCCGGCAGTACCGTCACCCCGTGCGGATGATGCTCTGGGAAATTCCAGCCGGATTGCTGGACGAACCAGGGGAGGACTTCCAAGCCGCAGCGCAGCGCGAGCTCGCCGAAGAGGCAGACCTGCGGGCTGGGCGGTGGCACGTCCTAATAGACCTTTTCCTCTCTCCAGGGTCATCCTCCGAAGCGCTGCGGATCTACCTTGCCCGGGACATCACTGCGGTGCCTGCGGCGGATCGGCATACCCGCGCCCATGAGGAAGCCGAAATCGAATTTTTATGGGTTGACCTGGACACTGCAGTGCAGGCAGTCCTGGAGGGGCGTATCCACAGTCCTTCGGCGTCGGCCGCCATCCTCGCCGCATACGCCGCGCATGCTACGGACTTTGACGCATTGCGGCCTGCCGAGGCGCCTTGGCTGGAGCACCCAGGCCAGCTCCGGACCCGGCCAGCGGGCTCCGCACCACGGCAATGACGGTGCCCGCGCTTGCCGCCCAGGCCGCCGGAGATGAGCTAGGCTCCACACCGGTTGGGCGCTTAATGGGCGAATACATCCTGCATATGACAGTGGAGCGGGGACTGTCAGCCAATACGCTTTCCGCCTACCGCCGGGACCTCCTGCGCTACCACCGCTACCTGAAGACGCAGGCAGTCAGCGAGCCTGCGGAGATCAGTCGCCAGCACGTCACCGGATTCGCCCGAGCCGTTGCCGAAGGCAGTGACGGGCAGTCCCCGCTCAGCCCACGGTCCGCTGCCCGAACCATCGTCGCGGTCCGCGGACTTCACCGGTTCTGGGCCCTCGAAGGGGTGTGCGCCACTGACCCCGCCCGTGAGGTCCATCCGCCCGTCGCGGGCAGGCGGCTGCCCAAAGCAATTTCGGTCACCGAGGTGGAACGGATCCTCGACGCCGTGGACACGGGAACGCCCACCGGGCTCCGGGACAGGGCGCTGCTTGAGTTTCTGTATTCCACCGGTTCGCGCATCAGCGAGGCGGTAGGGCTGGACGTCGACGACGTCTCCCTGCAGGAGGAGTCGGGAATTCCCGGCGTCGTGCGGCTGTTCGGGAAAGGTTCTAAAGAACGACTCGTGCCAGTGGGTTCCTATGCGGCCAAAGCCGTTGACGCCTACCTGGTGCGTGCCCGCCCGCTCCTCGCCGCCAAGGGAAGAGGAATTCCCGCACTCTTTCTCAATGCGCGCGGAGGCCGTCTGAGTAGGCAGAGCGCGTGGACCATCCTGAAAGCGGCGGCAGAACGCGCGTCCGTTGCGCAGGGGGTTTCTCCACATACGCTGCGGCATTCATTCGCCACCCACCTGCTGGAGGGTGGGGCTGATGTGCGCGTGGTCCAGGAACTGCTGGGCCACGCCTCCGTGACCACCACGCAGGTGTACACCCTGGTGACAGCAGACACGCTGCGCGAAGTGTATGCCGCCGCGCATCCGCGGGCCCTCGGTTAGGCTGCGTGGATGACGCCGGGGCAGCAGCGGTCGCAGCCTCCAGAATCAGCGTCAGGTTTCCGGGCGGTGGCCCTGTGCTTCCTGTTCCGTGACAGCGCGGCAGGCAGGCAGGTTTTGCTGGGACTGAAGAAGACAGGCTTCGGCACCGGACGGATTGTCACCCTGGGCGGAAAGATCGAACCCGGGGAAACTCCCGCGGCTGCTGCCGTGCGGGAGGTACGGGAGGAATCGGGAATTTTCGTCGAAGAAAAGGACCTCAGCCCCCTGGGCACGGTCCGGTGGAGCTTTCCGGCGCGGCCGCAGTGGAATATGGAAGCGGCAGTGTTCACTGCGGAGAGGTTTTCGGGAACCGCTACTGACAGCGACGAGGTCGATCCCGAATGGTTCCCCGTGGACGCCCTGCCGTGGGAGGGGATGTGGGACGATGCTGCATATTGGCTCCCGCAGATCATTGACGGGACGTGGATCGACGCGCGGATCGTCCTCAATCCCGACAATTCGAGTGTGGCGGCCGCCGTCGTGCGCTGATTGGTGCGGCTGGCTGATGGGTACGACTGTATGCGCCGGAGCCAGCGCTGCCGCTATGGAGCGGGTAATTCTAGCGTGTCCTGCCGTCCCAGACACTCCCGGTCCTGCCCGATGACCGACACGGCGGCTCCGAGTTCCACCAGCACGGTGCTGGAGGCGACCTGCTCGGGATCGAACAGGACCTCCACCGCTGGGTTCCGCCCGTAGGTGGTGGCCGTCCAGGACTTCTCCCCTTCACGCAGGACCCAGTCCACGCCGTTGACCGAGGCGCATTCGTCCGTGGTCGGCCCGGGCGGTTCGACACCGCAACGCAGCACCACTTTCGAGGGAGAACCCCAGGCCGAGGTCGCCTGGCTGTTTGTCTCCCGCCGGGAATGATCCGCGACGTCGATCGGCAAACCAACCATCACCTCGGCGCACGCCGGATTCGCGGCATCTTCTGCCGGGAGGACGTTGACCACGGGCGTGCAGGCGGTCAGGAGCGTGGCAGTCAATGCTGATAGGGCCACGGGGAGCAGGGAATAGCGGTTCAGCGGGGGCCGGAGCAACATTGGTTAACCGTAGCGTCACCGGGCGCAGGTGCAGTGCCTGACCGGTGAAACGTCAGCGAAAAGCTACGATGGAGGTTAACCTTCAGAATCAGGGGAACAGCTGTGTCAGATTATTACTACGACGACGAACCGGTTTCGCCGCACCAGAGGCCGCACCGCCGGAGGCGGCCTGCGCGCACTGCTCTGTTGGTTCTGGTGAGTATCGTTCTGGTAGCGGCCATTGCGGTGGGTGGCTACCTCTTCAGCCTGGCGAGTGTCTTCAACAGCAAATCGCAGACTATTGAAGCCGCCTTCCCTGAGGGCGACCGGCCTCCGGCCGCTCCCGGGGACAACATCCTTTTGCTTGGCAGTGACGAAGGGGCGGACACCGAGGAGCAGATCGCCAGTGGTGCGCCGCGGGATACCCGCGCAGACACCATGATGCTCGTCCACATTCCGAAGGATCGCTCCCAGATTTTCGTGATGTCCATCATGCGCGACACCTGGACCGAAATCCCGGGTGTCGGCGAGGGGAAGATGAACTCCGCCATGTCCATCGGTGGTATCCCGCTGGTCGTCCAGACCATCGAGGCGATGTTTGATTCGCGCATCGACCATGTGGCCATGATCGACTTCGAAGGCTTCAAGGGCCTGACGGACGCCCTCGGCGGAGTGGAAGTAGATAACCCTGGCGCGTTCCAGTCGCGCGGGTCCAAGGGCGAGTACTTCGCCGAAGGTCCGATCACCCTCTCCGGAGACCAGGCCCTGAAATTCGTGCGCGAACGCTACGCCTTCGGAGACGGCGACTATCAGCGGGTCAAAAACCAGCAAGTGTTCGTCAAGGCGCTCATGGGTGAAGTCCTCACGCCACAAACCCTCGCGAATCCGGTCAAGCTCTATCAACTCGTCGACGAGACGGCACCGTATCTCAGCGTTGATAAAGAGTTCGGCGCCAGCACCGCTGGTGGGCTGGCATTCGGCTTACGCGGTGCGCGCACCAGCGATGTCCGGTTCTTCACGCTGCCAAACCTCGGTGTGGGAACCTCCTTCGACGGGCAGTCGATCGTCGTGAAGGATGACGCGGCGATCGGCGAGATCTCCGGCGCCCTCGCGGACGACTCGTTAGGCCAATACCTGGACAGCTCCGATATTGAAAACTAGCCGGGAGCGATGCTCGTGAGAATACCGTCCGCCGTGGTCGGGACAGTGCTCGGTGGAATCCTGTTGACCGGCGTGACCGCAGGTACCGCCTATGCGCAGCCGGGGGTAGTCGCAGCAGTCCAGGTGTCGACTGCATGGACTGGTCAGAGTACCGCCCCGCTGCAGGTTCCGCCCGCACCGCGGCCCGGTGGTCCGGCTGAAGGATTCGTACTCAAAGGCGAAAGCACGGTTCCGGAAGACTCGCTGGCGCGGCACCCGGCAACCAGGATCGCCACGATCCTGGTGCTGCTCGGCCTTGGGCTGCTCTACCACCGGGCCATGAGAGCCCGCCGGGCGCGGCCTATCCGCCAGTCCGCGTCAGACCCGGGCGAATGACCGTTCGCCGTGCGCACTAGTAATGAGGGAGTGGGAAATTTGCGAGTATTAGTGCTTACGCATTCATACACGCCCGAGCACAGCCCTCCCCAACGGCGCTGGACCCAGTTCGTCCGCATTTTCCGGGCAGCCGGATGGGACGTGGATGTGATCGCACCGATCGCCCACGCGCCGCATGGTAGGCGCAAGCTTCCGCGGGACGAAGCCGGGCGTCCGTTCAAGGCACGGCGCGGCGAGTTCGGCGAATCGGTGCGCACGGTGCCGTACCTTTGGCATCGCACCACCCGACGGGGCCGGTTACTCAATCACCTCACCTCAGCAGTGTGCAGCATCCCGGCGGCCCTGATGGGAGCCCGGCCCGACGTCGTCGTCGTCACCGTGCCAAGCCTGCCCATCCTCGGCGCCGGCTATGTTGTCTCCCGCATCCTGCGCCGACCACTCGTGGTCGATATGCGCGACGCCTGGCCGGATCTGGCGTGGGAATCGCGGGTGGTCCGGGACGGCGGGCGTAGCTCCGTGGGCCGGGTTATTACGGCCATCCAGCGCCGCGCTGCCCTTGTTGTCACGGTCACCTCCGGTTTTGCGCGCACGCTGACCGATCGCGGATTACGCAATACCGCGACCGTGAGCAACGGCGTGGACACCTCCCGCATCCAGTTCCTCGACCCGCCGGCCGCAGAGCGCGACAGGCTGGAAGTGCTGTACCTCGGCAATTTGGGCGAGAGCCAGAGGCTGGGAGTTCCGATCAGGGCAGCCGCGCTGGTCGGGGACCGGATGCGCTTGACGATCGTGGGCAGCGGCGTCCGGCAGAAGCGCCTTGAGAGGCTCGCGCGCGAGCTGGGCGCGCCGGTCGAATTCCGCCCACCAAACCACGGCAAGGAAATTTTCAGGCTCTATGCTGACGCTGATAGTTGCATCGTGTCGCTACGTGACGACTGGAAGTCCTTCGAGACCACCATTCCTTCCAAAACCTACGAGGTTCTTTCCGTGGGCCGGCATGTGACGGGCATTGTGTTGGGGGAGGCCAAATCCATCCTTGAGGAAGCCGGGGCCGGGCACGTAGTCCGTGCCGACCCACAGGAACTCGCTGACTTATGGTCCATGCTGGCCAGCGACCGGTCCCTGCTGCGTATCGGCAGGACTGGCCGGAACTGGGTTGAACGAAACGCCGATGTGGAGGTGCTCGGCCGGGAGTATCTGCGCCACCTTGAGCGGGTCGTCGAGGAATCCCGCCGGTGAGGGCCCTGAACTTGCTGCGCAACGCGCGGATCGTCGTGTCGACCGTGCACTCCCACGCCGGAGATGACCCCGTGCTCCTGGTACTTCAGGTCAGTCGCAGGGTTTCTCCGGGGGTGCTGCGACGTGCGGCCGCGGTGGGTAGGGTTCTGCTGCGACCCATGCGCAGGCGGCTACCCTTCGTATGGGCATTCGTTGAGCATCTTGGTGGGCAGGATGCGGCACTGGAGCAACTTCTCAATAGCGGCGCAGCGCAGGGGAACCTTCGCCCCGCCACGTGCCGGCGGCTGGCGGAGCTGGCCCTGGCGACGGGAAACACCGTCCAGGCGGATCGGCTCTTAGAGCGTGGGGGAGCCAGTGCGCCCGGCACGAGCGCGCGGCGGCTGTGGTACGAAGGCGATATGAGCGGGGCGGTCGCTGTGCTGCACGCCGCGGGACGAACGCGCCATGAGCAACGGCTCGCAGCGGAGTTGAGGGTCTTCGAAGGGTGGAGTCCGCGATTACCGCCAGTGGGCAGTTATTCCCCGGCACCGCGAACAGTGTTGCACTTGTTGACGAATTCGTTGCCCCACACCGGCAGCGGGTACGCCCAGCGATCCCATTCCATCCTCACCGCCCAACGCGCGCAGGGATGGCAGGTGCATGCGGTCACCCGGATCGGGTATCCAGTCCAGGTAGGGCGGCTCCTGGCTAGAGACGCCGACGTCGTTGACGGAGTCACCTACCACCGGCTTCTACCCGGGAAGCTGGCCCGCGGATATGACAGCCGTCTGCAGCAGCAGGCCGAGGAGGTGCTCGCGCTTGCGCTGCGGTTGAAGCCCGCGGTACTGCATACGACCACGCACTTCATCAACGGATTGGTCGCTGCTGAGGTGGCGCGAGTCCTAGGTATTCCCTGGGTCTACGAAGTGCGCGGGCAACTCGCTGACACCTGGGCGTCCAGCCGGTCAGCGCAGGCAACAGCGAGCGAACGTTATAAGCTTTTCACTGATCGTGAAACGCAGGTGATGCGCAATGCCAACCTGGTGGTGACATTGGGTGAGGCTATGAAGCGGGAGATTATGCTTTCAGGAGTATCGGCGGAGAAGGTGCTCCTGACCCCGAACGCTGTCGGAGACGAGTATCTGGAACCCCCCATCTCCTCGGCGGAAGCCCGCAAACGTCTCGGACTCGAAGCGGCCGGAACCTACGTGGGCACCGTCAGTAGCCTGGTCGATTACGAAGGACTCGATACGTTGCTCCACGCTGTTGCCCGGTTGGCGCCGTCAGTGCCCGGGCTGCGCTGCCTGATCGTCGGCGACGGCGTTGCCGCCCCCGGCCTGAAGTCCCTCGCCGGGCGCTTGGGAATCACAGACCGGGTCGTATTTACCGGGAGGGTTCCGCGGGAGGAAGCCCGGACCTACCACCAGGCGCTGGATATTTTCGTCGTCCCGCGCAAAGACCTCGACGTGACGCGTTCGGTGACTCCGCTCAAGCCGGTGGAAGCGATGGCCTGCGCCCGGCCGGTGATCGCCAGTAACCTGCCAGCTCTGCGCGAAATCGTTGTGGAGAGCGTCACCGGAGTGCTGGTCAAGCCCGAAGCTGCCGAGGACCTGGCGGCAGCGATCTCCGGGCTGATGACCGTGGATGGATTCCCCACCCCGCGCGCCCAGGCATGGGGAGCAGCCGGCCGCAGCCTAGTCCTTGAACGGCGGACCTGGGCGCTGAACGCTGAACGCTATGCGACAAGCTACGCACGCATCGGGGTGGCGGTATGAACGCCGCAATACCACCGAAAGGCCCGGAACCGACCTACGTTCCCACCTACGTCGATCTGCGCGGGTTGACTCGGGTCGGCGCGAAGCTGCCTTTCGGCGCCTATCTTGCCGCCCTGTGGAACTACCGGCATTTCATCTTTTTCGACGCTAAATCGAATGTGCAGACCCGCAATAGCAGCGACAAGCTAGGTAGCGTCTGGCTGGTTCTTACCCCGTTGATGAACGGATTGACGTACTTCCTGATTTTCGGGGTTTTGCTGCGCGCGAGCCGGGGGATGGAAAACTATATCGGTTACCTGCTCATCGGCGTGTTTCTTTTCCAGATCAGCAGCCGCTCGATTGCGACCGGTGCCCGTGCAATCCGATCCAACTTGAAGGTAGTGCAGGCGTTCAATTTCCCCCGTGCGGCCCTGTTATTCGGGATCAACATGCGCGAGACGCTGGCCAATGTTCCGGCAATTTTGACGATGCTGGTGCTGTTGTTGCTCATTCAGCCCTCGGAGCCGATTACTTGGATGTGGCTGCTGATCTTCCCGGCGCTGCTCCTACAGATGATCTTCAATCTCGGTGTCGGGCTGATCCTGGCCCGTCTCGTGGC
>DGBL01000084.1 GCA_002384315.1 Micrococcaceae bacterium UBA4005
GGAGCAGATCAGGACGTCCATCCCTGCCTCACGGCCCTGGGCGACGAGGGTCGCGATGACGTCGTCCGCCTCGTAGCCCTCGAGCTCGACGTGGGTGATGTTGAGCGCGTCGAGGACCTCCTGCAGCAGCGGGATCTGCCCGGAGAAGGCGTCGGGCGTGGCGCTGCGGCCTGCCTTGTACTCGGGGTACTCCGCGCTGCGGAAGTTGGCCCGGGAGACGTCGAAGGCCACCGCAACGTGCGTCGGCTCCTCGTCCCGCAGCACATTGATCAGCATGGCGACGAAGCCGTAGACACCGTTGGTGTGCTGACCAGTGCTCGTCGAGAAATTTTCCGCGGGGAGCGCGAAGAAGGCCCGATAGGCGAGGGAATGTCCGTCCAGCAGCAGTAGTCGACTCACGCGCGACAGCCTAGGCGCTCGGGCCGACAGGACCAGTGGACACACGGGGACCGGCCCCGGCACCCCGTCCTGGCCACAGGGCAGTTAACATTCGGATCAGTCCCCTCTGGCTCAGGTTGACCTCGGGAACGCCCGTTCACGCTCTCTTCCCGGAGGTCCGTCCATGGGGCGACGCACTAAGTTCGCAGGGCCCAAGCGACGCACTGCGCCATACAACACCTCACGGTTACCGCCCCTACGTCAGCTTGGTCGCAGCGCTGTGCGGCGTTTGGCCCATCGTCATCTGTGGATGGCGCTCACTCTGCTCGCACCTCTTGGAGCGTGGATCCGGGCGGTGCGCGCAACGTGGGCTCCGGAAGGCGACGATGCAACCATCGTGCTTCGCTCCCGCGAGATTCTCCACGGCGAATTTCCTTTGCAAGGGATGCGCTCCACCGCGGGCGGCGGAGATGCCGCGCTGGCCAATCACCACTTGGGGCCCCTTGAACTCTATGCCCTCATGCCGGCAAGCATCCTGGGAAGTGGCTGGGCTGTCGCTGGAACATGCGTCCTTTTGGCGGCAGTGTGCTCTGCGGCTGCTGTGCACTGGGCCCACCGAATCGGCCGCGACCCGGCAGTTGTTGTCCTCGGCTCCGGGGTACTGGTGCTCCAAGCAGCCTTAGGACCTGAGGCCCTCTTTCGCCCCTTCAACCCGTACTTCGGCCTCCTGCCCATCTACCTCGCGCTCGTGCTCCTGGCGGCTCATCTGGCAGGCAGGTCAGGGGTGGGATGGCCGCTCGTTCTGACAACAGCGATAATCGCGCAGGCAAATTTAGCGTACGCGCCGATCGGCATCGGCATCGCTGGCATCGCGCTCACAGTGGCCGGATATCGAGAATTGCAAGGTCGAGGCATTTCCCTCCGTTGGTGCTGGAGTCGTCTGAAGTCGCTTCGACAAAACTCCCGGAGGCGTCCACGCAGGCGCTCTCCTCGTTCAGCTCAGCGCCACATTTTGAGAACCCTTCGTCGCTCGATCGGCGCCCAGCATCGTTCGCGCAGGACCTCTTTGACGTTGGTCTTCGCCGTACTCGTTTGGGCACCGGTCTTGGTCGAACCGTTCCGCCACGACCCAGGAAACCTCGAGCAACTGCTCAAGGCTGCGCGTTCCGGCGAAGCCACACAAGGCCTCGGATCAGCACTACGACGACTCGGCTTGTTTGCGCCCATTCCCGGCGGCTTTCGTTCTCTGGGCCCGGACCTTGTCTATCAACCGACAAGGAATTCCCTCGTTTTGGGGGCGCTGGCGATGGCTGCTTTGGTTACCGCGGCCTTGCCGTGGGGTCCCGCCCGCGGTCGGCGACTTGCTGTGATTCCGGCGAGGGCGGCACTCTGCGGGACTGGGTTGCTGGTCCTCACCTTGGCGAGCCTCCCTGTCGAGGGGCTTGCCAACCATTATCTGGCCAGCGTCATTCCGATTGTGGTGTTCTCTTGGGCAGCCCTGGCGTGGCGCGTTCTGTTGCTGCTGCCTCAGCTGACTCCGAAAATGCCTCGTTCCGCTGTTGTCCGAGTTGCCGTGCCGGCAACAGCCTTCGCCTTGTTCCTCACGGTGGGAGCCAAACCTCCCAGTTTCGTTGGTTCCGACCTTGGCCGCGGGGCCTCCGACATGGTTCTGGAGGCCAGCACGACCATTCCCCGCGGTTCACATGTCGATGTCGGGGGACGAGGCTTCTTGGCGACCCTGTCCACTACACCAGCGGTTGCGCTCCAGCTGGAACGGGCAGGTTTCCAGGCTCACTACCTCTTTGCCTGGCCGATGACCGAGGACGCTGAGCGGCTGGTGAAGGCCAAGGCACCAGCGAACTCGGTCCAGGTTCACCTCATCGGCAGTGACGCCACCGACCGCACTCCCCCCGTCGGTGCGCGCTCGCTCGGCTCGGTCGCTTCCAGTGAGACAGACTCCGTCGCCGTCTATCTTCTCGTCCCCATCACGCCATAGGGGTTGGGCTATCCGCCGGTGCCCGTGGCAGGCTGAGCCGCGTCCGGATCAACAGATGTAGGAGTCACGATGACCGACGCCACCCTTCCCGCGCAGAGCCAACCCCCGACCGTGGACGAGCTCAACGCGGTCCGCGGCGCCC
>DGBL01000023.1 GCA_002384315.1 Micrococcaceae bacterium UBA4005
GCAATGGATTCGGTATTACACAAAGCGCTGCAAAAGGACCGTGCGGATCGCTTCCAGGACGCAGCTGAGTTTCGGACAGCCCTCAACGCTGCAGAGCGCGGGATCAGTGTCGATTCGCCGAGCCTGGGGGCGGGATCCACCGAAACGGAGGCGCTGGCGGCACTACCGGCTCATACCGCAGCTTTTGGGGCAGCCACACTGGACGACGACGGCCCGAGGACCAGGGCGATGGCACGCGCCGCCGCTCTGCCGGCGTCCACAGCCGATGAAGCTCCCCTGGACCTTGGTCTCCGAGACGAAGATTCACGGCCGTCCCGGGACCATCGGAAGCAGGGACGCACGGGGTGGATCGCCGTGCTCGTCGTCGCCGTGCTCGCAGTGCTTGCGGGCGGCGCCTTTCTGCTTCTGAACCTTTCAACCCCCGAGCCGGAAGCCGCTCCCACGGTCGCCGTGCCCGTGGTGGAAGGCCTCACGGAAGCAGATGCAACCAATGCCGTCTACAGCGCGCAACTCGTCCCCTTCGTCGAACAACAATTCAATGCAACCGTGGATCAGGGACTCGTCGTCAGTTCCAACCCCCGCGCCGGGGCACAGGTGAAGGAGGACACCCGGATTACCCTCGTGGTCTCGAAAGGTCCCGCGAACCGCGCGGTTCCCGAGTCAATCGTGGGCATGACCGAATCCTCCGCCCGTGACGCACTCTCCTCCGCCGGGCTCACGGGCGGGGAGATCACCGAAGAAAACAGCGCAACGGTGCCCCAGGGCCGCGTGATCTCCTCC
This sequence comes from Micrococcaceae bacterium UBA4005, assembly GCA_002384315.1. Taxonomy (GTDB): domain Bacteria; phylum Actinomycetota; class Actinomycetes; order Actinomycetales; family Micrococcaceae; genus Arthrobacter_D. The sequence goes on from DGBL01000023.1 coordinate 781, forward strand.
GATCCGCAGCCGGGACAGTCGGTGCCGGTGGACAGCCCCGTCAATCTGGTCCTCTCGACAGGCAAGGTCACTGTTCCGTCCCTGATCGACCTCACCCGTGAGGTCGCTGAGGCGACCCTCGCCGATCCTGCAATCAATCTGCCCGTCACCGTCAAACTGGTGGACAATACCGTCGTCGAGCCGGGCCTCGTCATTGGCCAGAGTGAAGAACCCCGCTCGAGTGTGGATCAGGGGACAGAAATCGTGCTGGAAGTATCCCAGCGGCCCAAACCGAAGGAAACACCCTCTCCGGAACCGACCGCTACAGCTACAGCTACTCCGGCGCCGGGCTAACGCGAAATAAGTGGGCTCAGGGTCGCCGCTTTCGCTGCAGCACCTGCCAGGCCCAGGGATTCCAGCCAGTTGCCCAACATCTGGTATCCGCCTTCGGTCAGGACCGATTCCGGATGAAACTGCACGCCACACAAGGGTGCGGTGCGATGTTCAAGGCCCATGATGATCCCGCTGGCCGTGCGTGCTGTGACCACCAGTTCGGCGGGCACATCTTCNNCGAAGACGCTCGTGGCGTCGTGCTCGACCAGAGAAGTCTTTCCGTGCATCAGTTCGGGGGCGTGCGTAACCTTGCCGCCAAAGGCTTCTGCCAATGCCTGGTGGCCTAGGCATACGCCCAACATCGGTTTCAACTGGGCACCGCACCAACTGATCAGATCCACGCAGATCCCCGCATCAGCAGGCGTCCCCGGGCCGGGGGAGATAAGGATTCCATCGCGGCTCTCGGCAAGGGCCACTGCCTCTGCCAACGTGACGTCGTCGTTCCGGACGACCGTGGTTTCCGCGCCTAATTCCTGTAGGTAACCCACCAGGGTGTAGACGAAACTGTCGTAGTTATCGATTACGAGAATACGGGTTGAACCATCCATGGCTTTATGGCGAACCTATCGTCGAGTCGTCAGTGAGCGGACTAAATTGCGAAGCCCACGGAAATACGTACATGAACAGGACCGCTACCAGCAGCCCAACCAGCAGGACGGAAGCCAGCACGCGCATCCATAACGGCCCCGGAAGGTGTCTGAATATCCAGCCATACATCGATTATCCCTCTCGGTTGGCGAGGGCGGCGACCTCTTTCGCTATAGCCGCCGGAGGTCCCTCGCTGGCAGGACGCCACGAATCCATCGTGGCATAGGCAATGAAGCGTTCCTCTGACCCGAATCGGGGATTGCAGGTCGTCAGTGTCAGCACGCTCTGCTCCGGTTTCGCCCCAAGCTGGGNNACCAGGGTATGGATCTGATCCAGGACCTGACCCCGCGTTTGCCGGTGGCCGGCCAACGCGAAGTTTCCCAGCTCACCGGGAGCTGAAGTGTCCGGGTAATGGCCCAGCCCCAGGTTATCGAGCACATTGGCCTCAACCCCTCCGCTGACGGGACGTGAATAATTGGCACCGAAGCGCGGTATGTAGATGACCGCGAACGTTCCTGCGGCCATGTCGTCTCGCGAGAGAACGGGCGGTTTCCCAAAGTCCCGCGCCCCACTGTCGGCGGAATCCGCCGGTGACTCCTGGTCCGGGCCCGGGACTACCGGAGCTGTAGCGAAAAATTCGGCCAACGCTTGGTCCTGCTGAAGGTTGGATTCGACGTTGGTCCACCAAAGCTCCCACGCGAGATAAAGCAATACCAGCGCGCCGACCGTCATCAGCAGCTCGCCTGCTACCTGTGCAATCCGCGTGAATGACGACGGCGCCTTGCGTGGGTCCTGCCGCGGACGACGTCTCCGCTCCGCGCCGGAAGGACTCGCTCCTTCTTGTATCGTCACGCAATTCTCCTCATCAGTGCCCGTACCGAATCCGCCATGCAGGTTCATTGGCTAGAATCGAGACGTAGAACCGTGCCGCGGGCGGGCGTCCCCTTCAGGATATCCCGCTTAACTAGCGCACCGGGCGGCTTGGCCGCACCCACCATCCGCCGGATGAACTAATCCGGTTCACCTAGGAGGACACGTGCCCGAGTCCAAGCGCCGCAACAAGGACAAGCCATCGCGATCGGCCACGTCCTCCCATCCCAAACCGAATCCTCTCTGGTACAACCCAGTGATGTTCGGCCTGATGATCATCGGCCTGCTGTGGATTATCGTCTACTACATCTCCCAGGGTGCGTTGCCCGTGCCCGCCTTTGGGTCCGGAAATATCATTGCGGGATTCGGCATTGCCATTGTCGGGTTTCTCATGACAACACGCTGGCGCTAGACCACGCTCCAGAGTTTCAACCGCACCGGCATTCCACACCACCCGTGAATTACATGTGTGTAAGTTATCCCCGCTGTGGATAAAGCCTGTGGATAACTATGGGTTCAGGAGCAAGATAGCCCACGCGCTCAATCCGAGTAATGCCACGGCGAGCGCCGATAGACCAATCCACTGGATTGCTGAACGTCGGGGACCCTTGGGTGCGTAGGCCAGCACTGCCGCCGCGGCGGCCCCGCTAAGCAGACCTCCGAGATGCGCTTGCCAGGCGATCCCGGGGACTACGAATCCGAGCACACCGTTCACGACAATGAGCACGACGAGTTGCCGCACCTCGCCCCGCCGCTTCCGCTGGATCACCAGAAGCGCGCCGAAAAGCCCAAAAACAGCTCCGGACGCGCCTACTACTGCCTGACCGGGATCGCTCCACAGCGCCACCCCCACCGAACCGCCTACCGCCGCCAGCAGATAGAGCACGGCGAACCGAAGCCGGCCGAGCAATGGTTCAAGGATCTGTCCAAGGATCCAGAGCGCATACATATTGAAGCCGATGTGGAGCACGAATCCGGGCGAGTGAAGAAACGCTGAGGTGAGCATCCGCCACGGTTCCATGGCGGTAAGAACCGGCGCATAGGCGAACCGGTTGGTGAATCCGGGGACGAGCCACTGCAGAGCGAAGACCACCGCGCAGAGGGTGATCATCGTATAGGTCACCACCGGTGCGCCAGTGTAGACGGATCCGCCGTAGGGTGTGACCGTGCCGCGGGCGCCTCGCGCTTGTTCGCGCACGCACGCTATACATTGGACGCCCACCGCGGCCGGGCGTTGACACTCGGGGCAGACTGGTCGGGCACACCGCTGGCAGCGCACATAGCTAACCCGCTCCGGATGCCGGGGGCAGACCGGAGTCTGTTCCGCCGGGTCCGGAGCGGGAACACCATAGGACACGGTGTCCTAGAGCTGCTTTATGGTGATGCTCGTAATAACCACATCGTCCACCGGCTTGTCCCGTGCATCCGTGGGAATGGCGTTCAATGAATCAACCACTGCGCGCGAGGCTTCGTCAGTAACATCGCCAAAGATGGTGTGCTTGCCCTGAAGCCAGGTCGTGGGGACCGAGGTGATGAAAAACTGTGAACCGTTAGTGCCCCGACCACCCTGGATACCTGCGTTGGCCATCGCCAGTTTGTAAGGTTCACGGAAATCAAGGTCCGGGTTGATTTCGTCGTCGAACTGATAACCTGGCCCCCCGATGCCCTGGCCCAGCGGGTCGCCACCCTGGATCATGAAATCCTTGATGATCCGGTGAAAGATGGTCCCGTCATACAGGGGCTGGTTGGTTTGCTCCCCGCTCTTCGGATGAGTCCACGTAATGTCGCCGGAAGCTAGGCCAACGAAGTTTTTGACCGTCTTGGGTGCGTGGTTGCCGAAGAGGTTAACCAGGATGTCTCCCTGGCTTGTGTGGATAGTTGCCTGTGCGGTTGCTATTGCTGTCATGCCATTTATTCTTTCACGGGATATGGCCGGGGACCCGGTGTGGGGACGTTTCAGCGCACAGTGAAAAAGTTCGTCAGGCGGTTTTTAAATAGCAGCACAACTTAATAGCACGTAGGCTGACTCTGACGAGTCACGACCACGGGAGGACTTTGTGAAAAAGAACAAGAAGAACACACGCGACTTCGAGGACGGCATCGCTGCTGGCGTTATCGCCGCACGCGAATGGGCCGCCCCGCGAGCCGAAGCCGCCTATGACTGGGCAAAGCCCCGGTGGGAAAAAGGCGTAGAGACCGCTTCGCCAAGAATCCAGGACGGGGTAAACAAGGCGGCCCATGGAATTTCTGGGGGCATCGCCACGGTGACGCCGAGGATCCAGGACAGCTTGGAGAAGATTGGACCAAAAATATCCCAGGTTGTCGATGACACTGTGCCCCGCTTACAGGACACCCTGGACCGGGCCACCCCTGCCATGGTTCACGCGAAGGAAAAAGTCGTCGGCGACTACCTCCCTTCCCTGTCCCACAAACTGGGGGAGGCGGCCGATTCAGCATCACGCTCGCTGGCTGCTGCTAGCGTGCCCGCAGGTATGTCGGCCGCCGTGTCCACAGTGACTAGGGATAAGAAATCCGTCCAGAAAGCCCAGAAGGCCGTCGCAGAGGCAGCCAGGAACGCCTCGCGTGAACTCAAACGCCGTGACTCGCGGACCAAAAACAAGGGCTGGCTGATTTTCGGAATCATCGCTGCCGCGGTGACCGCCGTTGCGGCGGCGTGGAAAGCGTCCCGTCCGCTGGAGGATCCGTGGAAGACGCCGGTCCCGGTGAAAAAAGAGCCGACCACCGGTGTTGAGCCGGAGACTACAGAAAAACCGGCAGACAGTCCAGAATAGTTCGGTCAAAGCAAAGAGGTTCCCCGGTCCATGGACCGGGGAANNACCCCCTGCTTGCAAAGCAGGTGCGCTACCAATTGCGCCATGCCCCCGAAATACAACTTCCGACAGTATATCCCGCGGAACCCATCAAAAATTTCTTGTGATGCCCTCTGGCTTACGCCACAGGATCAGTTCCTTCGCTCCACACAGTCTTTTCATTCTCGGAATCCTGCCACCTCTTGTACAGCACCAGACCCGCTGCAGCCGCTACGATAACGAGCAACTTCCTCACAGCGAATCACCTTGCCTGTACCGTCGATGGCGGGTCCGTGGGCGTACCAGGACTTGAACCTGGGACCTCTTCGTTATCAGCGAAGCGCTCTAACCGCCTGAGCTATACGCCCCGATAGCTATTCGGGCCGAAACACGACTTTACAGGAGAGCCTCGGGAATCATCAAATCGGCGCCACGCCTACCGGATCAGCGTATTAATCGTCCGTGAGAGTCACCCCAATACCGCCCACCAGAGAGGAGGAAATATTGTAAAGTACCGCAGAAAGCATGGCTAACGCGGTCAGCAAAACAACATTGACCACGGCGATAATCGTCGCGAAAGAGACCACCTGGCCCAGTGAGGCGAACTGGCGCAGATCAAACCCGCCGCTCTCCGTCCCCGCTATCTCGCGGAGTAGCTCATTCACCCGATCAAAAATCCCGGTCAGGTCCAGCACCGTCCAGATCACAATCGCGGCGACGACGGTAACTATGCCCAGGGCCACAGAAAGGAGGAAAGCCATTTTCAGCACCGACCATGGGTCGACCTTGCTGATCAGCAGCCGAGCCTTGCGCGCTTTCGCTTTGGGCGCTGGCCGGACGAGACCGGGTCGCTGCGCTGGCCGGGCCCCTTGACGCGCAGTCGTGGACGCGGGTCGCTGCGCCGGGCGGGCAGGGGCATTCACCCGCGGACTACTTCCGCCAGAACGTCCCGCACCACCGGACGCGCGCGGATTTGAGTTGGCCGAGTTCACTGGCTACCTCCCTGTTCTGGCGACCCAGCATTACGCCCAGCCGCTTCCTCTGACGTCAACGGTACTGCATCTGCGGATGCGCTTTCGGGAGCGCCAGAGGACAATGCTGGGGACTGCGCGTCATCACCATCGTCGGCGCCCGGCTCATCGCCGTCGTCGTCGGCTGCAAGAAAGCGCTCACTGTTCCTCGCGACACCGATAATCCTGTCCTTCTTATCCGGTTTGGCAAAGATCACCCCCATCGTGTCCCGTCCCTTCGCTGGCACACCCGTGACGGATGAGCGCACTACCTTACCGCCGCCCATGACCACGAGTACCTCATCGCCCTCCTGCACAACCAGGGCACCAACGAGGTCTCCGCGCTCCTCGGCGAGCTTGGCAACCTTGATTCCCAAGCCGCCTCGACCCTGGACTCGATATTCGTCGACCTTTGTGCGCTTGGCGTAGCCGCCTTCGGTGACGATAAAGACAAATGAGTCGTCCGAGACAACCGCCGCGGCCAACAATTCATCGTCGGCGCGGAATTTCATGCCCGTGACCCCGGAGGTGGCGCGGCCCATGGGCCGCAAGGCCTCATCGGTTGCGGTAAACCGAAGTGACTGTCCCTTGCGTGAGACGAGCATCAAATCATCCGTATCCGACACGAGTTGCGCCGACACCAATTCGTCTCCGTCGCGCAGATTGATCGCAATCACGCCGGCAGACCGGTTGGTGTCGTAGTCCTCAAGTCGCGTTTTTTTCATCAGTCCGCGCTTGGTGGCCAACACCAGATAGGGCTGCTGCTGATAGTCCCGGAGGTCCAGGACCTGCGCAATGGTTTCCTTTGGCTGAAACGCCAGAAGATTAGCGACGTGCTGGCCTTTCGCGTCCCGTGCGGCCTCAACGAGCTCATAGGCTTTGGCCCGATATACCCGTCCCAGGTTAGTGAAGAAGAGCAACCAATGATGGGTCGTTGTAACAAAGAAGTGCTCGACGACGTCGTCACCGCGCAGTTGGGCGCCACGAATCCCTTTGCCGCCCCGCGCCTGCTGACGGTAATTGTCGCTACGGGTGCGCTTGACGTAACCGCCTCGGGTAATGGTGACAACCATTTCCTCTTCGGGAATGAGATCTTCCATGCTCATGTCGCCGTCATATCCCATGAGAATGTTGGTTCGGCGATCGTCCCCGTGACGCTCAACAATTTCGGCGAGCTCGGAGGAAACAATTTGGCGTTGGATCTCGGTGGAGGCGAGAATCCGCTGGTATTCCGTAATCTCACGCTCAAGCTTGTCGTGTTCGTCCTGAATTTTTTGCCGTTCCAAGGCTGCCAGCCGCCGGAGTTGCATATTGAGGATCGCGGCAGCCTGAACTTCGTCGATCTGCAGAAGTTCCATGAGGCCGCTGCGGGCGTCATCGACTGT
>DGBL01000045.1 GCA_002384315.1 Micrococcaceae bacterium UBA4005
GCGAGAACGTCGGCGTGCCCGCCGAGCTCTTCGAGCTCATGGGCCAGTTCTGCGAGCTCGGCTCCGCCAGCCATCTGGGCGGTGAGCTCATCGAGGGTGATGTCCTTCTTGTCGTAGTATCCGATGGACTTACCGCGTTTGAGCAGCAGGAATCGATCACCAACCGGATACGCGTGGTGCGGGTTGTGGGTGATGAAAATGACCCCCAGCCCACGGTCGCGGGCCTGCAGAATATAGCGGAGCACGACGCCGGACTGCTTAACTCCGAGTGCCGCAGTGGGTTCGTCCAGAATGAGCACCTTCGCCCCGAAGTAGACTGCGCGCGCGATGGCCACGCATTGACGTTCACCGCCGGATAGCTGGCCGATGGGCTGGTCGACATCGCGCAGGTCGATCCCCATATCCGCCAGTTCCTGCTTGGTGATCTTTTTCATCTGGTCGATATCCAGGCTCTTGAAGACCCCGAATCCGCGCGTGAGCTCGGATCCCAGGAAGAAATTGCGCCAGATCGGCATCAGTGGCACGACGGCCAGATCCTGGTACACAGTCGCAATTCCGCAGTCGAGTGCCTCCCGAGGGGACGAAAACTGCCGTTCCTGGCCCATGACCGCGAGCGTCCCCTCATCATGCTGATGGAGCCCGGCAATGATCTTGATCAGCGTGGACTTCCCCGCTCCGTTGTCACCAAGCACACAAGTCACGCGGCCGTTGTCCACCGCCATGGTCACGTCGCTGAGCGCAATGATGTTCCCATAGTGTTTGCCCACGTGATCAAGCTGAAGCAGATGCACCGCGCGGTCCGTCAACGGATCCTTTTCGTTCCTCAACAGGACTTTATTGCTGATGGGTTCGGGGTTCATGCTCTCCAGTCCCTTCGATTACTTCAGGTCGGCGCGGCGCTTGACCACGAGGTTCACGATGGTGGCCACCAGCAACATAAGGCCAAGGAAGAACTTGAACCAGTCGGGGTTCCACTCCGCGTAGACGATTCCTTTGTTCGCCATGCCGAAGATAAATGCCCCGATCGCTCCACCGACCGCCGAGCCGTAGCCTCCGGTTAGCAGGCACCCGCCGATGACGGCGGCGATGATGTAGAGGAATTCGTTACCGACGCCCTCTCCCGATTGGACAGCATCAAAGGCGAAGAGGTTGTGCATCCCCAAGATCCAGCCGCAGAACCCAACCCCCATGAACAGACCGATTTTCGTGGCAGTGACGGGCACCCCCACAGCGCGCGCCGCGTTGGCATCCCCACCGACAGCAAAGATCCAGTTCCCCACCGTGGTGCGGAGCAGGATCCAGGAGGCAATGAGCACGAGCACGAGCCAAAAGAACACGGTGACCTTCACATTCACTCCGCCCATCGTGACGGAGGAGGCGAAAATGGCGCGGGCCGAGTCGAATCCGTCCATTTGGGAGATTTTCGGCGAGGACACGCTGTCACCGATGGCGCGGGTCAGCGCCAGGTTCAGCCCTGCGAGCATCAGGAAAGTTGCAAGGGTGACGATAAAACTCGGGAGCTGGGTCTTGATGAGTATCCAGCCGTTGATAAAGCCGATCAGCAACGAGACCAGCAGTGCCAGCAGCACTCCGACCCACACGTTCATCCCGAAATACCAGCTGAAGAGTGAGGCTGAAAGCGCGGAACTGATGACGGCGACTCCTGTCGAGAGGTCAAACTCGCCCCCGATCATCAGCAACGAGACGCCAACCGCCATGATGCCAATCGTGGAGGAACCGTAGAGAACTGTCGCAAAGGATGAGGGCTGCAGGAAGGTCGGAGCCACGAGTGCGAAAAAGGCGAACAGTGCTATCGCGCCCACCAGTGCACCGATCTCAGGGCGTCCGAGCAGTTTCGAAAACGTGCTCTTCTGCCCCATGCGTTCGTCGGCGGTTCGTGCGCCGGGCGGCGTAAGGGTCGCGTTACTCATTTATCTGGTCTCCTCGGTGCGCCGGCACGGAGGCTGGCTGCGGTTGGGCCGGCCTCCGCGCCGGTAACAAAAGGAATCTAGCGGATTCCTGCGTTCGCGAATTCGAGGACGTCCGGAGCCGACTCAGCGTCGACAATGGTCGGTCCCGTCAGCACTGGTTCCCCGCCGCCGATCTTGAACCCGCCGCGCTTGACCTGCCACAAGGCGTCAACTGATCCGTAGCCCTGCAGCCATGGCTGCTGGTCGACAGTGAAGATGATCTCTCCGTCCACAATCTTCTGGGCCAGTTCGGCATTCATATCGAAGCTTGCAACCTTGGCAGAGCTGCCTGATTCTCCGACTGAACTCAGCAGCGTCAGGGTAATCGGGGCGCCGAGCCCAATAATGACGTCGGCGTCCTTGGTGGCCTGGAGCTTGGCGGTCGCCGTTGAGGCTACGGCTGTCATATCCTGACCGTTGACGTAGAGGATCTCAGACCCGGGGACCTTGGCCTTCACACCAGCACAACGGTTCTCCAGGCCAACGTGGCCCTGCTGCTGGATGACGCAGATGGGGTGTTTGAAACCCATCTCGGCGAGCCGGTCGCCTACCGCTTCGCCAGCGAGTTTCTCGTTCGAACCAAAGTGGGTGAAAGCTCCGAGCGCTGCGGAAACGTCTTCTCCCGCATTCAGGGTGACGACGGGGATGCCTGCGTCAACGGCTTTCCTAATGGCGTCCTTGAGTGCATCCGGCGTCGCGAGCGTGGTGGCGATGCCGTCCACTTTCTGGTCGACCGCCTGTTCAATCAATTGTGCCTGGCGCCCTCCTTCGGGGTCCGAAGTGTACAGCAACTCGACGTTATCCTTCGCTGCCGCCTCCTCCGCACCCTTGCGGACGATGTCCCAGAAGGTGTCACCACCGGATGCGTGAGTGATGAGAGCGACCTTCATACGCTCGGTCTCAACCACTTGGCCGCCCTCAGTCCCGGCATCTACCGGCTCGCGCCCTCCACTGCTGGAACAGGCGGCAAGCATGAACAAGGGAACGAGCGTGATGCCGACTACGGCCTTGCGCCATGCACACTGTTTCGTCACGAGAATCTCCTTTAGTTCGCGAATCGCCTCTTCCGGCGTGGTCGCCGGTCGCTATAAAGTGCGCCAGCGGCGCCAACCGGTTCCTGCACTCCATCATCGTGACTCACCTCACACATGTCAATCGTATGTTAGGACATATGTACATCTACGGACCGAGTGCCGGCAGGCCCAATTTCGCCTGCTATGATCGCAATCACAGACTAGGCATGTCCTGACAAGCAAACATATTCGCCGTTGGACTATTGCTCGTTCCGTCATGGCTGAGTAGTCAATACCCGCGACCGGTCAATATCCCTGATCGCCAGTGAAGGAGAATGATTCGAGCCGTGGCCTCCCTCAGCCTGAACATCGACCGCTCGTCGCCCGTTCCCTTGTACCATCAGGTGGTCCAGGGCATCGAGTCCGCCATCCGGAGCGGGGAATTGGTGCCAGGTACCCGCCTCGACAACGAAATCGAGCTTGCCGCCCGGCTCAACCTGTCCCGGCCGACCATGCGCAAAGCCATGGATGAACTGGTCAGATCAGGGCTGCTGGTGCGCAAGCGTGGCGTCGGCACGCAAGTGGTTGCCAGCCAAGTGCGTCGGCATCTGGAGCTTTCCAGCCTCTTTGACGATCTGCAACGCGGCGGCAGCAAACCCACCACCGAGGTGCTCACCTTCTCCCACACTGCAGCTGACGAGCGGATCCGCGAAACGCTTCAGTTACCGCCCGACGCGTTGATCTACCACTTCACCCGGCTCCGTAAAATGAACGGCAAGCCGTTAGCACTGATGGAAAACTGGGTCCGCGACGACATCACCGAGATTGACGAATCGTCCCTGGGTTCACGCGGACTCTATGAGATTCTCCGCACCGCAGGGGTGAACTTCCGGCTGGCGAACCAGCGCATCGGGGCCGTCCGGGCGGACGACGAACAAGCCGTGCTCCTGCAGGCAGAACCAGGGGCCGCCCTGGTGACCATGGAGCGAACCGCAGTGGATGACACGGGACGGCAAGTGGAAACCGGAAGGCACGCGTATCGCGCCGATTCCTACAGCTTCGAGATGACCCTCGTGCAACGCTGACCCGCCAGAACGCCCACATCGAAAGGCAGTAACAGGATGAGCGACTGGGTTTTCCCCCGCGGCACGGCCGCTGACGGAGTATGGGAGGTCTCCCTCGGCCCGGATTCACCGGCCGAGGTTCCAGGCTGGGCTTACACGGGGCTAAAGGTCGCCACCCTGGCGGCCGGCGAGTCCGTGGCGCTCCCGGCGGGTCCCCTGGAGCGGCTCGTTATCCCGCTCAGCGGCGCATTCACCGTCCGTGTCGACGGTGCAGAGTTCGCCCTGCGCGGTCGACACTCGGTCTTTGCGGGGCCTTCTGATGTTTTTTACAGCGGAGTCGGAACGTCGCTTGTGGTGAGTTCAACCGGTGGCGGCCGCGTAGCAATCGCCTCCGCTCCAGCCCAGGTCCCCCACCCGTCGCGGGTAGTGAGAGCCGAGGAAATCCCGGTGGAACTTCGGGGGGCGGGAAACTGCTCCCGCCAGGTGCACAACTTCGGCACCCCCGCCGTGTTGGAGGCAGACCGGTTCATCGTGTGCGAAGTGCTGACCCCAGCCGGAAACTGGTCCTCCTATCCGCCGCACAAACACGATCGAGACCGGGACGGCGAGACCAGCCTGGAAGAGATCTACTATTTTGAGACGCAGATCGCTGCGGGCTCATCTGCCCCCGCCGACGTCGACGCCGTTGGCTACCAACGCGTCTATGCCTCGGACGAGCGGCCTATTGACGTCACCGCCGAGGTGCGCACCGGCGACGTCGTCTTGGTGCCTTACGGTTGGCACGGCCCGGCCATGGCGGCGCCCGGCTACGACCTCTACTACCTGAACGTCATGGCTGGGCCGGGTCCGGTCCGCAAGTGGCTGATCAGCGATGATCCGCATCATGGTTGGGTTCGCCGGACCTGGGAAGGCCGGGACGTTGATCCCCGACTACCGTTCGGCGCATAGCGGCACCTGGCCATGTATCCGTCAGTTGCTAAACGCGGCTGTCCGCGCAATCCCGTCGTAGCCGCCGTCAGGCTCGCCGAGGCCAAAGAGCGCACCGACAGTGGGGGCGACGTCAACAGTCCTGGCTGGTTCCGAGGACACGCGGCCCCGCGCGACCCGGGCGCTACCGCCGCCGATGAAGAACGGGATGGGCTCTGTTGCAGGGTGGCCGTGGTTGCCGGGGATTGGGTTGGACACCACGTACGGGTCAGAGAACCGCCAGCCCGCGCGGCAGGTGGCCACCAGATCCCCGGCCGCCGGTCCCAGCCTCAGGTCCGCGGGTGCTGTGACCGCCAGCACCCCAGGATGGGCCCGCACCAGTGCGGAGATCTCGGCCAGAGCGGCGTCGCGGCTATTCATGTCCCCGGTCCAGTAGAGCAGATCCGCACCGCCGTTTTGCGCGATTACCAGCTGCGAGCGAAGGTCGGGGCGCTGCTGCAGGATCAGATCCACGGAGATGACATTGCTGGGGACGGACCAATCCATGGAATGATCCGCGAGAACAAACACGACACTGGTGTCCCAGCGTCCGGTAACCGTCAGATGGTCCACGAACCGGCCAATCTGCTCATCGGTGGAGGCGAGGGCAGCGGTCCGGGCTGCCTGCAGCGTGGTCCCGCTGAGATCGCTGTGGCCCAGCCGGTCAATATCGCCCAGATTCGTGAAGACCAGGTCCGGATCCACCGAATCGACCATGGCGATCAGCGCGTCCATCGTGGCCGTGTCGGGGGCATGCGCAGTGAGCGGCAGCAGTGGCGCCGGTTCCCACTGGTAAGTGGCGCGGCCGTGAAAGATCCCGTATAGGTATTCCTTGCTCAGCACGGTACCGGTGGTACCCCCAGCAGCATTGAGACGTTCCAGGATCGTCGGAAAGACCAGGTCGGAGGGCCGGTCGAGGTCCCGCTGAAGGCCCTCGGCACGATCATAGATCCTGTTCGCCGGAACCCCGGTGCGGTCCGGCCGTGCACCGGTCATCATCATCACGTGGTTCGGGATGGTTTCCATCACCGGTAGGGAGCGCGCGGCGGGGAACGCTGTTCCTCCGCTGCGCAGCGCGGCCAGGCGCGGGGTGAGCGTTCGGGTGATTTCATCCGGGCGGCATCCGTCGACCACCAGGACATAGGCGCGCACGCGTTCGCCTGCGGCAGGGACGGGAGGCCTGCCCCAGGCAGCGCTGGCGGTGCCGGAGAGGACGACGGCGGCGCCTCCTGCGACTCCTAGCCGCAGGAACTGGCGGCGGCTGGCGGGGTACGGGGCGGGGGCGGCGGAGCTCATGCTGACCCGCCCGCCGGGACGACCTTCTGGGTTCCCGCCGCGACCTGCCAGGATTGCGACAGCGCCGCTGGCGAATTCCTGTCTGTCCGCTCCGCAAGGACGTACCAGTCCATGCGCACGCCTGCCGGAGTGACCTCCAGCACCGAGTACCCGTGGGAATCAAAATCCAGGTATTTCACGTGCGGGTTATTGGCCTTGAATGCTTCCTCAACGGCCAGTGAGGCGCTGCGCGGCGGGGCGTCAAGGATGTCGTCGAGGTTATCGCTGGTCACCGAGGTGCAGACGAGTTCGGTTCCGACCGACTTCCCATTGAGGGGATAGGTGGCGGGATCGGCGGGCAGGTCACAGGCCCAGCCAGAGTGGATGTCCCCGGTCAGGAAGACCGTATCGGTAATGGCGTTGTCGCGCAGGTGCCCGAGAACCCGGGACTGGTCGGCGGCGTATCCGTCCCACTGGTCGACGTTGTAGGGAACTCCGTCGACAGTGGTTGTTCCCAGGAGCGTCTGCATGGCCCCGACCTCCGCGGTGCTCAGAGTGGACGGGAAGCGGATGGGTGCGATCATGACCGGGTTGCCCACGAGCTTCCACTGGGTGTCTTGGGAGGCCAGCGAATCGAGCAGCCAGTCCATCTGGGGGCCGCCGGTGATACTGCGCTCGGGGCTGTCGATGGCGGGGTCGGTCAGGCTCGATGCCTGTTCGTCGCGGTAGCTGCGCAGGTCGAGCATGGAGATACTGGCGAGCGATCCGAAGGCCAGCCGCCGGTAGAGCTGGCCACCGGCGTCGTACCGGACCGGCATCCATTCGGCGTAGGCCTGCAATGCGGCGGCTCGGCGTTGCAGCCAGCTGCCTTCGGCGCCTTCGGTGTGGTTTTCCGCGCCGCCGGACCATGCGTCGTTGGCTGATTCGTGATCATCCCAGGTGACGACGAACGGTGCCACGGCGTGGAGCGACTGCAGGTCGGCGTCCTGCTTGTACTGGGCGTGCCTGCGCCGATAATGCTCCAGTTCGGTCATCTCCGCGGCTGGGTCGTGCGGGCGGACGACGACGTCGCGGGCCTGGTACTCGCCGGGGGCGTACTCATAGAGGTAATCGCCCAGGTGCAGCACGAGATCCAGATCGCCAGCGGCGGCGAGGTGGCGGTAGGAGGAAAACCAGCCAGCCTGCAGGTTAGCGCAGGACACCACGCCGATGCGCAATCGCTCCACGGAAGCCCCTAGGGCCGGCGCCGTGCGGGTCCGGCCTGCCGGGGATATGTTCCTGCCCACGAGGAAGCGATACCAGTAGGTGGTGGCGGGTTTCAGCCCGCGCGGTTCCACCTTAACGGTGTGGTCACGTATGGCCCCCGTGGCCTGCGAGCCGCGCGCCACCACCCGGCGGAAAGTCGCGTCCGTGGCGACCTCCCATTTCACGGTGACATCAGGGCCAACCCCGCTGCCGGGCAAGGCGTCTGCGGTGGGGCTCACCCTAGTCCAAAGCAGCACCCCGTCAGGAAGCGGATCACCGGAGGCCACGCCGTGCCGGAACATAGGCGAGGCTGGAGCGGCTTGGGCTCTGGCGGCGGATGTGCTGACGGCTCCGACGGCAGTGCCGGCGACGGCTGCGGCGCTGGCGCTACGCAGTAGGTGACGGCGGGTAAAGGGACTCATGTCTCAATTAGATAACGGAACTCCGCCATCAACCTCCGGATTCGGGGTATTTAACGCTCTGTTCATGCAGAATTCGCCCGCCGCAGTGTCGCCCTGCTGACTGCCGCGCGAAACTAGCGGGTGAAACCCGGGCGTGAAGCTGGAAGTATTACCGGAGCTGTTCTAACGTTGGCCCCGCGCTGGCCATCGTTGCCCTGCTGCGCTCGGAATTGAAGAAGCTGGCTAGGACACCGAACCTGCTGGTGGCCTGCAACTACGGCGGGACGCTCTCGCCGCTGACCTCCGGCCCCACCGCCGCGGCGCCGTTGAACAACTCGGTCGTGGCCCTGCGGGCGCTGGCCGCCCTGCCCCACACCCATGCGGCGGTGATCTCCGGCCGCTCGCTGCGGGACCTCGCCGCTGTGTCCCGGCTGCCGGGCG
>DGBL01000009.1:0-3666 GCA_002384315.1 Micrococcaceae bacterium UBA4005
GGGCGGGGTAATCCGTCGACCAATCTGTAGAAAGATGCCGTCGTCGTCCTTGTTTTCATCCTCTGGCGCTGGCGGAATCCTGCGCTGGAGGTTGTGCTGCACACCGAGGCGCGCTGTGGTGTCAGTAGCGAGCAGAGTCCAGGCAAGGAAGCCCAGGCCGACGGCTAATAGGCCAGTACCGAGAAGGAGGGTCAGGGTCGGGTTCATGGCTAGAACTTCAGATCGATGATCTTGCGCAGCCACAGCGTCCCGATGACCATAAGCACCACGGAAGTCCCGATGAGGGCCCAACCGATCACGCTGCCGAACAAGGGATCCATATAGCCGGGACTGATGAGCATCAACATCGCTATCACACCGAAGGGCAGGGCCAGCAGGATGTAGGCGGAGAACTTTCCCTCCGCGGCGAGTGAAGCGATCTGGCCCTTGATTTCGCTGCGCTCGCGGATGGTATCCCCCACCTGGTCCAGAACCTCGGCCAGGTTCCCGCCAACCTCCCGGTTGATCTGGATTGCCTGGGCGATCCAGACGAAGTCCTCGTTCTCCATTCGACTGGCGGTGTCGTTGAGAGTCGAGAGCAAATCCTTGCCGAGGCTTGTCTCTGCCACCACTCGCCGCATTTCTTCCGAGGTGGGAGCCGCGGACTCCGTGGCTGCGGCGTCGATGGCGCGGAGGATGCTGTGCCCGGCACGGAGGCTGCCGGTGAGGAGCTGCAGGGTGTCGCCAAGCTGGGCGTCGAATCGGGCTTGCCGTTTGCTGGTGAGGAACTTGACGGCGAAATGAGCCACAAGCGGTGCGATCAGCAGCAGCAGGATGGCTAGCAGCGGGCCTGCTACTACAAGGCCCGCCAGGAACCCCACTGTTCCTCCAACGAAAATCAGGATGAAAAAATCCGATTGGCTGAGCCGGAGCCCCGCGTTTTCCAGCCGTTCCTTCGTAAACAGGCGAACATTTTTCCCTGAGAGGTACCGGTCCAGCGAATCAGCCGCAGTGCCAGCGAAGCGCGTGAGAACCGAATTCGATTCCTCAAGGTACGGACGGCGGCGCTCCAGCGGGATCGCCGTGCGGGGGGCGAAAAAAACCAGAGCCAGGGTGAGGGCGGCTGAGGTGACGAGGAAGGTCAGGGCGATGGCGAGCATGGCATGATTCCTCAGGTACCGGCGGGCTTTTGCGGGCCAGCAAAGACGCTTGGCGAGACGTGGATGCCCATGTCCTCGAAACGGTCGATGAACCGGGGGCGGATGCCGGTGGAGACCGGTTTGCCGCGGAAACGTCCATGCTGGTCAACGCCGGCGGCGAAGTCGAAGATAAACGCGTCCTGGAGGGTGACAATATCTCCTTCCATGCCCTGCACCTCGGTGACATGGGTGATGCGCCGGCTGCCGTCGCGCAGGCGGGAGATCTGCACGATCAGGTGCACGGCGGAGGCAATCTGTTCCCTGATGGCCCGCAGTGGCAGGTCCATTCCAGCCATCAGGACCAAGGTTTCGAGCCGGGCGACAGCATCACGCGGTGAGTTGGAGTGCACAGTGGAGAGGGACCCGTCGTGCCCGGTGTTCATGGCCTGGAGCATATCCAGGGCTTCTCCACCACGGACCTCGCCGACCACGATCCGGTCCGGGCGCATACGCAGGGAATTGCGCAACAGTTCCCTGATGGTTACCTCCCCTTTACCTTCGGTGTTGGGAGGGCGGCTTTCGAGCCGCACCACGTGGTCCTGCTGGATCTGCAATTCCACGGCGTCCTCGATAGTCACGATCCGCTGGTTGTCCTGGATGAAGGAGGAGAGCACGTTGAGCAGGGTGGTCTTCCCCGTGCCGGTGCCGCCGGAGACGATGATGTTGAGTTTCGCCTTGACGCAGGCGTTGAGCAGTTCTGCCATCTCCGGGGTGATGCTTCCGAAGTCGATCAGGTTCTGCACCGTGAGGGGGACCTTGCTGAACTTTCGGATGGTCAGCGAGGACCCGCCCACTGCCAGGGGTGGGATCACCGCGTTCACGCGGGAGCCGTCCTCGAGCCGGGCGTCCACCAAGGGTGAGGACTCGTCAATACGGCGGCCTACTTTGGAGACGATCCGTTCGATGACCCGGCGCAGGTGCGCTTCAGAGCTGAAGCGGGACTCGGAGAGGGTTAGTTTGCCCTTGCGTTCCACATAGATCTGGTCCATCCGGTTCACCATGATCTCGGTGACGTCCGGGTCATCCAGCAGCCGCTGGAGCGGGCCGTACCCGAGTACATCGTCAGCAACGTCCTGCACGAGGCGTTGGCGCTCATCGGCTGTGAGGGGTACCTGTTCGGCGTCGATGATCTGGGTTAGTTCCTCGCGGGCGCTGGAGCGCAATTCCTCATCGGTCTGGCCGGTGTCCCCGAAGCGGGCTCCCATGCGGTCGAACAAAGCGCTCGCGGCGCGTTGCTTGATACCAGCCAGGGCATCGATCGGCTGGGCGGGCCGGGATGGCAGCGCAACTTTCTCGGTGCGTTTGACGGCAAACGGTGACGGGGCAGGCGGGGGCGGTACCGGCGTGGTCGCTGGGTTAGCGGTTGGATCCGGGACAAATGGTCCGGACTTTTCGGCCGGTGGCGCAGATGTGGCATCGGCAGGCCTGGCATCTGGCTTGTGCGCGGCGTTGAGCCGGTCTGAGAGCTTCACTTGATCACGACCCGTCGGTGGATCTTGCGGCGGTCCTTCGACTTCCAGTCGGGGTCGAACCGCTGGATGAGCTGGCGCAGATTCTTCACTGCGTTGTCTTTCTTCGAGTTCTGAAGGACGGGGATGCCCAGGTTGGTGGAGTAGGCGACGGCAGTCGAACGCGGGATGCTTACATCCACCGGCGCGCCGATGGTCGCTTCGACATCCTGGATGGTCAGGCCGGATTTCGAGTCGGCCATATTCAGCACCACGTGCCGGTAGGCAGGAAGGATGCCGAGTTGTTTGAGGATGTCGATGCCGGCGCGCAGGCCGCGGATGCTCGGGATGTCCATCCCGCTCACCCACACCACATCCGTGCACAATTCCATTGCCGTCAGCCCCAGTTCGGGCAGGCCAGGGGCTGTGTCAATGACCACATACCGGAATTCGGTGGCGAGCTGTTCCAGCAAGCGGGCCACATGGGCTGCCGTCACATGGTCTGCCTCGACCGGGTTCTTGGGAGCACATACTGCATAGATTCCAGCCGGATGGACGGTCAGGAAGGCCTTGAGCACCAGGGTGTCTTCGCTTGCCGCCGAGGAGACGGCATCTGTGATGGTGTGCTCCGGGTCGAGGCCCAGCCCGGAAGCCACATCGCCAAACTGCAGGTCCAGATCGACGATCACCACGCTCATGGGAGCGATCTTTCCCAACCCAATGGCGATGTTTGTGGCAATTGTCGTTTTCCCCACACCACCCTTGGGCGAGAACACCCCGATCACTGATCCCGTGCGGGTCGATGCCTCGCCGGTTTGCTGGGGGACCCGTTGGCGGCTAGTGAAGGCCTGGCAGGCACGTTCGAGTACGATGCTGATTTCGGTGGGCTCCGCCGTCGGCTCCAAAATGTCCCTGATGCCGGCGCGCATCGCATGCAACACCAGTTCGGGGGAGCTCGCCGCCACGAGGATGATGCTGATTTCAGGATGCTGGATGTCCAGGATGGTTGCCAGCCGCATGGCGCCTTCAAGGGGCACATC
>DGBL01000009.1:3675-4631 GCA_002384315.1 Micrococcaceae bacterium UBA4005
ACTTCCAGTGGTTCCGGCCCCAATTGGGCTAACAACTCGTCCGGTTGAACTGGTAGGGCTGCGGTCAGGAAGGTCTGGACGCTTCCCGGTAGCACCCCGGTTATAGCCTGGCGGACCCGCTGGTCGAAATCCGTGTTTGGAGTGATGAGGACGAATCTACTCACGGGTACACATCACTCTTGCGGATCACGGTGGGGGGATCTTCCGTGGCTTCGGCGGGCTCCTTGGTCAACCATATGGTGCCGAACTCCGCGGCGAAAATAATTTTCGCCGCGTTGGTGTCCGCTACGGCGACCGTGACCAGCAGTGCGCTGCCCGGGACGGCCTCCGGGTTCGGTGCTGCCGTTTCGTCCGGGGATTGCTGTACCGGAGCGTCCCCGCGTTGAATCCCGGTAACCAGCACCTTATGGAACACCCGTTGGGTTGTCTCCAGATCCGGTTCGTCCTTGAGCGCTCCAGCCTCGAACGAGGCAAACAGGCCGACTGTGTCTCCGGCCGTGATTTTTCCGCCCAGCAGCCGTTGGGGTTCAACGGAGAAGGTGACTTCCTGAAATCCGTTGGGGACCGGTGCCGATCCCGGGGCCTGGAGTTCCGCAGGATCGACGAATCGTCCCTCAATCAGTTGCTCGCCGACTAACAGCTTGGTTCCGGTCACCTTGCCCGTGAGCCCGTCAAGGTTCGTCAGCGCGTTTTCGGCCACCGCGGAGCGGGGGAGGGTCTTCGTGGTGACGGACTCTGTCAGCGACTCCGCTGGCGTACCGGCGGGGACCTCCTCGGTGACCACCAGCACATCGACCGGTTCGAGGTTCGTCATCGCCCGGTTATCCGCGCCGCTGGCGTAGGCGAACACCATGATGATGCCAACGATCGCCAGTACCGCCGCGGCGATCCCGGCTACAAGCCGCGATTTCACGAGGTCGACCGGAAGGAATTATGTGTCATGGGTGTCAATCTAT
>DGBL01000149.1:0-2069 GCA_002384315.1 Micrococcaceae bacterium UBA4005
GGGATCAACGCAGTGGATGGTCTGATGCTTGGTTTCACCCGTGCTGGAGCCTCCATGGATAGAGAATACCGGCACTGCACCGCCAGCTGACATGTTGCTAAACTATTCAAATCCACCTATGGAAAGGCTGCTTGCTTTTTCGTTGGACCACTGCGAGGTAACCCCATGAATATCCACGACCGGAAGTTCGAAACCACCGAAAGGTCGACCAGCAAGAATCCGCACGACTGGGGCAGGGCCATGGCGGTTGCCATCAGCCGGTTGGCCGCCATGGCGCGCGAGGCTGGAGACTCGGTGCCGCATGATTCGCTCTACGGTGAGGACCTGCACTTGTATGTCGAGGAAGTCGATGACGGCGTGGACATCACCGTTTCCTGGACACCACGGNNGCCTCCACCGCACCGGCCATCGGCTGGTCGGCGCCCATCCGTTCGATAGACCCCGCGAGGGTGGCTGCGTTGGGCGCCCCGATTAGTCCTTCAGCCTTCTGCACGATATCCGCCCAGCTCGCCCGGTCTTGGGGTGCCCCGCGGAACGCCGCCGCCGATTTCTCGATCATCCGGCCGTCGGCGAGCCGGACACTGACCTCGGCCTTCCAGCGCGCAGGGAAGGCCGCTTCCAGCGCCTCGCTGGTGTAGCAGGTGACCTTCTCCATCCATTCCCTGAGCTCTAGTGCGACCCGCGGCGCGTCGTCGAACTGGTCGACGGTCGCCCGTCCCGTGGCCAGGGCAATCGCGGCGCCGAAGGGCATGTTGAACTGGGCGTCCACCGGTGTTCCCACCGTGAGCTTGCGTTCAGCGGGCTCGGAGACGAGCGAGGCGCCGGCCTTGATGACGCCGACGCGGATTTCAGCGATATCCGCGGCAGCGATCCCCGGATTCTCGTCGTGAATATCCCGTAGGAGGTCGATATTTCCGTGCATGTACCGGCAGCAGGGGTAGAACTTGATCGACGTGTCCAACGCGCCGCGGCCGAAAGCCAGGCGCAGTTCGCGTCCCTCAGCAAGCCCCTCCCCGTATTGGCGCAGAAACCCGTCGCGACCTTCCAACGCCGTCGCCGGGGCATTGAAACCGGCGGCCGCGAGCGTGGCAGCGCGGATCCCGGTCGCCGCGGCGTGGCCAGCATTCAGCCGCTTGGTCCAAGAACCGTCGGAGAGGAATTCCAGGGATCCGGCAGCCATATTCGCCGCAAGGCCCACGGCATGCGCCGCCTGATCTTCGTCAAGTCCGAGCAGGGTCGCAACCGCAGCCGCGGCGCCCAGTGCGCCCGCGACGCCTGTCGGGTGGAATCCGCGGGCGTAACTTTCGCGCGCCCCCAACAACACCCCGGCGGAGCACATGACGTCATACCCTATGGCTGCTGCAGTCAGTACGGCTTCAACACACTGTCCGTCGCGGTCCGCGATCGCCAACACCGCCGGGAAGACCACGACGCCGGGGTGGAGCGAGGACTCCTCGAACGTGTCGTCGAGTTCGAGCCCATGCGCCGTCACGCCGTTAACCAGGGCTGCCTCCTCCACCGTGGCGAAGCCCGCTGCCCCGTGGAGTGCGGCCGGGAAGTGCTCGGTGCGTTCGGGGTTGATGGTGGCCGCCAAGCGGACAGCCCGGGCCGAATCGCGGGTGGCACCGCCAGCCGTCACTGCGAAATAGTCCAGCAGCAGCAGCTTCATCCAGGAGGATATTTCCGGCGTCATACTCGGCCTGCTGGTGATGTGGCTGGCCAGCTGGCGCGAAAGGGTGGTCTGTGTCATCTGCTGTCCTTCAGTCGCTGTGTCCGGCACGCCTGGTCGGGCCTAGGCCCACCACGGTCCGGTCTTCCTTGGCAAAAAAATCGTTACCCTGTGCATCCATGATCACGAAGGCTGGGAAGTCCTCGACCTCGATCCGGAAGACAGCCTCCATGCCGAGTTCCGCGTAGTCGATGACCTCCACCGAGCGGATGCAGTCCTGCGCCAGCCGCGCCGCCGGGCCGCCCACGGAACCAAGGTAGTATCCGCCGTAGCGGGCGCAGGCGGCTGCGACGGCAGGGGACCGATTCCCTTTTGCGAGCATCACCAGCGATCCGCCCAG
>DGBL01000149.1:2074-3408 GCA_002384315.1 Micrococcaceae bacterium UBA4005
GGCGTCTTCGCGGGTCCCGCGTAATAGACAGGATGGTCCAGCAGGTACTGCGGCATGCCCTCACCACGATCGATCCGCGCCCGGATCTGCGCATGAGCTATGTCGCGGGCCACCACCATCGTTCCGCTGAGGGAGACCCTGGTTCCTACCGGGCAGGCCGCGAGCTGCTCCGTGATGGAGGCCATGGGCGCGTTGAGGTCTATATGGGCGAGCGCTGAATCGTTCCCANNGCGGTGATCCGTCCGATGATCTGACGGTCGGCCGAGCAGGAGACGGCGATGGCCACCGGCAGCGAGCCGCCATGGCGCGGGAGCCGCACCACGCGCACGTCGTGGCAGAAGTACTTTCCACCGAACTGCGCGCCGAAGCCGATCCGCGTGGTGAGCTCGAACACTTTCTCCTCGAACGCGCGGTCGCGGTATCCGTGCCCCGTGGTGCCCCCGTGGTTGGGCAGGCTGTCGAGGTAGTGGGCGGAGGCCAGCTTGGCCGTCTTGAGCGCAAATTCCGCGGAGGTGCCGCCGACGACGACGGCGAGGTGGTACGGCGGGCACGCCGCCGTACCGATGCTCTCGATCTTCTCCCGCAGGAATTCGAGCATCCTGTCCTCATCGAGGATTGCCTTGGTTTCCTGGTAGAGGAATGATTTATTGGCGCTGCCTCCGCCTTTGGCGAGGAACAGGAGCTCATATTCGAGCCCCTTGCCGAGGGAGATCTCGATCTGGGCGGGAAGATTCGTGCCGGTGTTCGTCTCTTCCCACATGGTCAGCGGAGACATCTGCGAATAGCGCAGGTTCAGCTCCTGGAAAGTGCGGTGGATGCCGCGCGAGAGGTGGCGGGCGTCGTCGCCATCGGTGCGGATCTGGTGCCCCCGGTACGCCGAAACGATCGCGGTGCCCGTGTCCTGGCACATGGGCAGCACTCCGCCGGCGGCAACGTTGGCGTTGCGCAACAGGTCCAACGCCACGTAACAGTCATTGGCCGAAGCTTCGGGGTCCTCAAGGATGGCGCGCAGCTGCGCGAGGTGGTCGGTGCGCAGGAAGTGGGAGACGTCCCGGAAAGCCTGGGCGGCCAAGAGTTCCAGCGCCTCCGGCGCGATGCTGAGGACCGCGTCTTCGCCCGTGCCATGTACGGAGACTCCCCCCGTGGAGAGCAACCGCATGGGTACCTGGCTGCGCTGCAGAGGCAGCTGGTCGGTGTAGGTGAACCCGGTGCCCACCATGTCAGCAGACACCAGCGCGAACGAGGTCATCCACCGCCGTCGCGCCGTAGCCGAGCGTGGTCAAGATGGCCCGGGAGTGCTCGCCGACCGTCGGCACCGGTTCCATGCGCGCGGC
>DGBL01000074.1 GCA_002384315.1 Micrococcaceae bacterium UBA4005
GATGCGGTGTTGACCGGGCGGTGCCGTGTGCCCATCTCGGGTCGCTCCAGACCCGCGAGCGTTGAGTCTGGTAGCGCCCCGGAGGAATCGGAGGGTAGGAGCCGGCGGTGCATTACAGGCTGGGCATCCAGCCAGCGCGCGGGCGGAACCGGCAGCGACGGGTCCTGCTCCACTCCCTGGCTCCGGGCCCACCGCAGGTACGCAAGCCATAGACACGCAGTCTCGTCCGCCGCAATACCTCCGTTGGCCCATTCGAGGGCATCGAGGAGCCCGTCAACTGTGTATAGGGTCAGCTGGGTTTCACGGCCAAAGCTGCGCACCGGGGCGCGTGAACCACCCGGCTGTGCGGCGGCTGCGGACTGTCGTCCGATGGCATTGCCCAGCGCACCAGCGAGCAGGCAGCCGTGCACGCGTTGGGCAAAGGTGGGAGTGTGTATCACGACCCCAGCTTAGGTGGCCCAGGCGTCAGGCGTCCCGTCCGTCGTCCCGTCCGTCGTCCTGCCCGNNGCCCGGCATCCTGCCCGGCAGCGACGGCGGATCGGGGGTGGCCCGCGGTAGCGTGGAGCCATGCGGCTATTGCACACTTCCGACTGGCACCTGGGCCGGTCCTTCCACGGCGTCGGCACCCTGGGCGCCCAGCGTGCCTTTATCGGCCGACTCGAAGACACGGTGCGCGAGCACAGGATCGCCGTGGTGCTGATCTCCGGTGATGTCTACGACCGAGCGCTTCCCGGCGTCGACGTCGTCGAACTCTTTGACGAAGCTCTCGCGCGGCTCACTGCCGCCGGGGCGCAGGTGGTCGTCAGCAGCGGTAATCACGACTCGGCAACCAGACTGGGGTTCGGCGGGAGGATCCTCGAGCGTGGCGGAGTGCACCTGCGCACACGTTTGGAGGACATCGACCGCCCGGTCCTTCTTCCGGTGGAAGGCGGCGCGGACCTGGCCGTCTACGGGATCCCTTATCTGGAGCCGCGTATAGTGGCCGCCGCCCTGGGTGCCGAACGCGCCTCCCATGAGGCGGTCACCCGGTCGGCGCTCGGTTTGGTGAGCGCTGACCTTGAACGCCGCCGTCAGGGCGGGCCCGTCCATGCGGTGGTCATGGCACACACCTTCGCCAGCGGGGGCATCAGTTCGGACAGCGAACGTGAACTCGCTGTGGGCGGACTGGGCGCCGTTCCGCGCGACCTCTTCGACGGCTTCGACTACGTGGCGCTGGGACACCTGCATGGCCAGCAGACTCTCTCCCACACCGTGCGCTATAGCGGTTCCCCGCTGCCATACTCCTTCTCCGAGGCGCGGCAAACCAAGGGCGCGTGGATAGTGGAATTTTCCGCTGCAGGGTTGGGTGAGGTGACGGCCGTGCAGTGGCCGGCACCGCAGGCCCTGGCTGTCTTCCGCGGAACGCTGGAGGAGATCTTGGCCAGGCCGTCCCTGGACTGGGCGGAAAATGCCTACTGTCATATCACTCTCACCGACGCACAGCGGCCAGCCCGGGCGATGGACCGCCTGCGCACCCGCTTCCCGGAGACGCTCGTGCTCGCTTTCGAACCGGACGGCGGGATTCAGCAGAAGCGGCAGACCTATAGCCAGCGCTTGTCCGCCGCGGTTGACGACATCGACGTCTGCTGCGGATTTCTGGCCCATGTCCGTTCCCGCGAAGCCTCCGCCGAAGAACGCGGGCTCATCACCGCCGCCGTCGGTTCCGTACTGAGTGAGGCGGCAGGAAAATGAGGCTGCACGCTCTTCAGGTTCAGGCGTTCGGCCCTTTCGCGGACCGTCAGCAAGTGGACTTCGACCAACTCGCTGCACAGGGGCTGTTCCTGCTGAATGGTCCGACGGGGGCGGGGAAGTCAAGCGTTCTCGATGCTATCTGCTTCGCGCTCTACGGTTCGCTTCCCGGGACAAGGCAGGGCAGTAAGCGACTGCGCAGCGACCATGCCCCCGATGGACTTCCACCCGAAGTGGTCCTGGAATTCACGGCCGGCGGGCGTAGGTTTCTGGTCACCCGTTCCCCGCAGTGGTCCCGGCCGTCTAAGCGGGGGACGGGCACCACGACTGAACAGGCGAGCGTTCTGCTGCAGGAACTGGTGGAGGAGGCCTGGGTGCAAAAATCGGCCCGGAACGACGAGGCCGGAGTGGAGCTGCGGGAGGTCCTGGGCATGGACCGGGAGCAGTTCACGCGCGTGGTGATGCTCCCGCAGGGTGAATTTGCAGCCTTCCTGCGTTCTGACGCCGCCTCGCGACGCGAACTGCTGCAACGATTGTTCGCTACTGACCGCTTTGAAAGCATCGAAAAAGCGCTCGCAGAGAAGGCTCAGCGGGCCGCTGCGGCGCTCGCCGAGGGCGAAGCCGGGCAGCAACGCGCCCTCCGCCGCGCCGAGGACGAAGCCGCGCGCCATGGGGTGCATCCCGACCTAGAGGACAGCACCTGGCAGGCGGTACTGGCGACTCTCACCCGGGGGGTCTCGGCTACCCACGCTTCCGTAGCCCAGACAGCCAGCCAGGCCAGTGATCGCGTGGAGGAACTCAAGGTTGCGTACACCCGATTAAGTGGGCGGATGGACCGAGCGGGCGTGTTGGGACGCCTGCGCGATGAGCAGGCGGCGCACGAGGCCACCCGGGACGCCGCCGCCGGTCTCGTTGCGCGAATCGAAGCGCATCAACGTGCGTGCGAACTCCGTGGTTCACTCCAAGCGCTGGAGCATGCCGAAGCCCACCAGATGGATCGCCGCGCTGAGTGGGTGGCGGCGATGGACGCAGTGGGCGAATCCGCGCTTGTGCCCTCGTATCTGGGGGCGGAGGCTGTGGAGGCGGTGGGGGCCAAGGAGACCGTTGACACTGCCGTGCTGCGGCAGGCCAGCGAGGCGGCGGCTGGCGAACTGGGTGTCCTTCGGGCGGCGCTGCCCGAAGAGGAGCAACTCGAGGCGCTGCGCCGGCAGCAGGACCGTCTGGAGGCCGACGGCGCCGCGCTTGATGCGGAGGCAACGGAACTCGACGCCGTACTCGAGCAGGGCCGCGAGGATCTCGCATTACTGCGCGCGGATCTTTCCTCTCTCACCGCCCCGGCGGCCCAGGTGACCGACCGGACGGTGCGCCTGACGGAAGCTCGACAGCTCGAAGAGGTGATCACTAAGTACGCCGCTGCAATTCGCCGCAGCGAACAGGTGCAGCAGGAATACCTGCGCGCGAGTGAGCAGTTCCTGGCTTTGAAGGAGCAGTGGTTGACGCTGTTGCAGCGCCGGCTCGGCCA
>DGBL01000019.1 GCA_002384315.1 Micrococcaceae bacterium UBA4005
GAGCAGGCGGTGGCTTTGCGGTTCGTGGTGCTCGCTGACCGGCTGTACGACCGGGATGTACCGCTGCTGGCCAGTGGTGCCGCGCTGGACCAGCTCTTTACTGAGGACATGATGACCGGCGGATACCAGAAAAAATATTTCCGCGCAGTTTCGCGGCTGACTGCACTTGCGCGCCAAGGCCAGGAATCGCCCTGACGGCCGCGCAGGGGCATCGAGTGTGTTGTCCCGAGAGACGTGAACGGATATGGGTGGGGAAGCCGGGAAACAATCAGCCGGATTCGGGATATTGGAGCGGACGACGGGATTCGAANNCGAGGTGGGGACGGGATTCGAACCCGCGTATACGGCTTTGCAGGCCGCTGCCTCGCCTCTCGGCCACCCCACCATGGTCCAACAATTGTTCCGGACCACCGGACTGATCCGGCCATACAGTGACTTGCGAGCGGACGACGGGATTCGAACCCGCGACATCCACCTTGGCAAGGTGGTGCTCTAGCCAGCTGAGCTACGTCCGCATGTGGATCAGCATCGACCCCGAAACTGTACATTTTCTAGAGTGTTTGCTGGATTTCCAACGAGAGAAAACTCTATAGGACGATGGGTTGATCGTCCAATCCACGGCGGGAGCCTGTGCCCGGTAACTCGATGCATGAACCAGCTGGAAGGTGGAACACTAAAGACATGACCGAACCGTTGCTGGCGCATCAGACTCCCCACGGGCGCATGTACGCTCGCTCCACCGCGGAGCCGCCGTCGGTTCCCTCGATCACGAATATCATCGCTCAGGCGCCGATTTCCCTCGACGGCTGGTTCGGCTACATGTCCGCTAATGCGCTCGCGCAGGATCCACGCTTCCCAGCGGCGTTGGGCAAGCCTGCAGAGCTGCGGCGCGCTGTCCAGGATGCTTCGCGGGCCGCGGAACGCTACCGTGACGAAGCAGCCCAACGCGGCACCCGTGTGCACTACTACTGCGAACAGGTGTCGTTGCGCGCGCTGGATAGGCATCACGATCTCGAGGCCGCGCGGCTGGCGCTTGTGGAGCACGGCGAAGAGGCGTTCGCGCAGCGCTTCGACGAGTGGTGGGCACTGTACGACGTTCGTCCACTGGCTCCAGAACTCACTGTCTGGAACGAGGAGGTCGGCTATGCGGGAACCCTGGACCTCGTGGCGACCATCGGGGGCAGGCTCTGCCTGATCGATTACAAGACCAAGGGCACGGACCGCGATGGTTTTGTAAAACCGCTCGACGACAAGGTGGTGATGCAGCTCGTTGCGGGCATGAAAGCCCAGGAGAGTCTCGTCGACGCGGTCGCTGGGCGCTGGGAACCGTGGTTGTACGGTGCTTCGCCGGTATTGCTCGGCGTGGCGGTGGGACAGACGGAGGTCCGCGCGATGCGGGCGAATCCGGATGCGCTCCGGCACCACTGGTTCAGGTTCTGCGCACTGCGCCGTGCCTGGGATGCCGGCAGGAACGTCGCCGTCGACGGGCCAGCGCTGCTGCCCATCGGGCCGCCACCAGCCACCGCCAGCCCCCCGGACGCGCCAGCNNCCGGGCCCGAATAGCCCCAGGTAGGCGAACCGGCCCTAGAATAACGTGAGGCTTTGAGACCCCTTCTTCACGTAAATTCTTTACGCAAATTCTTCATGCAAAGGACAACGAACCCCATGGCAGTGCTTGGCATCCGCATTATTGGAGATCCGATCCTGCGCACTCCGGCAGCGCCCGTCACCAGTTTCGGCCCTGAGCTGCGCAAACTGGTCAGGGATATGGAGGAAACCATGATCGATGTCCAGGGAGCGGGCCTGGCCGCCCCGCAAGTTGGAGTCGACCTTCAAGTCTTCACTTACCGGATCGACGGACGCCAGGGCTACGTCATCAATCCGGTCCTCGAACTTGGTGCCGAGCCAGCGGCGGACGACCACGACGTCGAAGGCTGCCTCTCCGTTCCGGGGTTGGGCAGTTTCCTGCCCCGAAGTAATTGGGCGCGGGTCACCGGAGTCGATACGGACGGTAATCCTGTCGAAGTGGAAGGGACCGGGATGCTCGCCCGCTGCTTGCAGCACGAAACCGATCATCTGCAGGGCCGGCTCTACATTGACCGGCTTACTGGAGCGGACAAGCGTGAAGCCATGCGGGCCATCAGGAGCGCCGGATACAACGACGTCGTCGGGCAGACCGCGGCGCAGCGCGCACGCAGCCTCGGTTCGGTGTTCGCAGGTCAGTATGGCGGCGCGTCCACGGGTGCGAACCGCTCCGCCACAGCTCCCGCTTCAGGATCCGGGCGCACCCAATGACGGCGCTGAAAATCCTTTTCGCCGGAACTCCCGCGGTCGCTGTACCATCGCTCGATGCGCTGGTGCTGGCAGGATTTGAGGTACGGTCGGTGCTGACGCGGGAGGACGCCCCGGTGGGCAGGAAGCGCGTCCTGACCGCGAGTCCGGTCGCGGTGCGCGCGGCGGAACTAGGGCTGGCGACCATCAAAGCGAACAAGTTCGACGACGTGCTCGTGCAGCGACTCGCCGGCCTTGACGTGGATGCGGCTGCGATCGTCGCCTATGGTGCACGGGTTCCAGCGGAAGCCCTCTCGATTCCCGCCCACGGCTGGGTCAACCTGCATTTTTCCCTTCTTCCAGCCTGGCGCGGCGCCGCGCCGGTCCAATACAGCGTGCTCCATGGCGACGACGTCACCGGCGCTTCGACATTTCGGCTTGAACCAGGGCTCGACACCGGCCCTGTGTTCGGCACGGTCACGGAAACAGTCCGGCCCGCGGACACCAGCGGCGACTTGCTGGAGCGGCTGGCGCGCAGCGGATCACTGTTATTGGCGCAGACGCTCGCCGGTCTCGCTGCGGGAACCATCGCCGCAGTTCCACAGCGCGGAGAGGTGACGTTGGCTCCCAAGCTCAGTATCGACGATGCCCGCATCGACTGGCGCCAGCCTGCCCTCGGGGTCCAACGCCGGGTCAACGCCATGACCCCCGAACCGGGTGCGTGGACCACGCTGGGCGGGCAGCGGGTAAAACTTGGGCCTGTCGCGGCGGAGCACGAAGTGAACGACCAGCTTGCCCCTGGCGCTGTTCTGGTGCGCGGACGCGAGGTCCTGGTCGGGACTGGAGGCGGCGTCGTCGTGCTCGGGCTGGTGCAGCCGAATGGAAAGAAAATGATGGACGCCCGCGACTGGGCGCGAGGCGCCAGCGAGCGCGGAGAGCTGGTGTTTGTATGACCGCAGATCGTGAACCCGGAAACAGGGCAGGATCCAGTGGCCCGCACGTCCGTCGTGACGCCCAGGGACGTGAAAGGAACCGTTCAGGGGAACGCAAATTTTCCCAGACGGCTCCAGCAGAGCGGACCAGGAAAGCTGATCCTGCCCGTCTGGTTGCCTTCGAGGTGTTGCGTGCGGTTTCGGCCGAGGACGCGTATGCCAACCTCGTTTTGCCCGGCAGCATCCGCAAGCATCGCCTCGACCGGCGGGATGCAGGGTTCGCTACCGAGCTGGCGTATGGCGCCCTCCGCGGGCAGGGTACCTATGATGCGGTTCTGGCCCGTTGCGTGGACCGGCCGTTGGACCAGCTCGACCCGGCTGTGCTGGATGCCCTGCGCCTCGGAGTCCACCAACTTCTGGCCATGCGGGTTCCGCCGCACGCGGCGCTGAACCAGACCGTCGGACTGGTGCGCGCGGTGATCGGAGCCGGACCTGGTTCCTTGACGAACGCCGTCCTTCGCCGGGTGGCGGGCAAGGACCGCGCCGCCTGGCTGGAGGAGCTGGCCGCGGAAATGACCGACCCTGTGAGCATCGCTTCGCTGCGTCACAGCCACCCGGCGTGGATCGTGCGCGCGATGCGACAGTCGTTGGTCGCCCATGGACGTACTGCGAATGAAATTGACGAACTCCTGGAGGCTGATAACGCCGCACCCATGGTCAATTTGGTTGCCCTGCCCGGGCTGGGTGACCTCTCCCAGGCACACGCCGAAGGCGCGCAGCCTGGAACGCTGGTGGAAGGTTCGGCTGTGTTCGCAGCAGGCGACGTCGGGCGCCTGGAGGGCATCCGCGAAGGTACTGTGCGGGTCCAGGACGCGGGCTCCCAACTAGTGGCGCGCGCCCTCGCCGCAGCAACGCTGGATGGTGCCGACAGCGGCCGCTGGCTGGACCTCTGCGCAGGTCCTGGCGGCAAGTCGGCGCTGCTGGCCGCGCTGGCGCAACCCCGCGGGGTTTCCGTCGTCGCCAATGAGCCGATCCCGCACCGGGCGCAACTGGTCCGCCAGGCACTACGACCGCTTGATCCGGCGTGCTGGAGTGTGACGGTCGGCGATGGTCGAAGTGTGGGGCAGGAGTCCCCGGAAGCGTTCGACCGCGTGCTGGTGGACGCGCCCTGCACTGGATTGGGGGCCCTGCGCCGCCGGCCCGAAGCCCGCTGGCGGCGCCAGCCCACGGACCTCGCCGAGCTCGGACCGTTGCAGCGCTCGCTCCTGCTCTCCGCGTTGGACGCAGTCCGGCCGGGTGGAGTTGTCGCTTATGTCACCTGCTCGCCGCACCCGGCAGAGACAATCGCCGTCGTCGAGGACTGCCTGCGCAAACGCCCGGGAATCGTACAGCTCGATTCAGGAGCGGCGCTTGATTCCGTGGCGCTCGGCGCGCCGTTGGGTGCAGGCCATGGCGCGACCGCGCAGCTCTGGCCGCACGTGCACGGAACTGATGCCATGTTCCTCGCGCTGTTGCGCAAGCCGCGCTCAACTGAAAACAGCTGAACCGACCATGTCCCAACTCCAAAGGAGCGCAGTGGCCCACTGTTGCATCAATCCGAGCATCCTTTCGGCCGACTTCGCCAACCTCGAGCATGAATTGGCGCGGATCAGCACGGCCGACGCAGTTCACGTGGATGTCATGGACAACCACTTCGTTCCCAACCTCACGTTGGGATTGCCGGTAGTCCAGCGCATCCAGCAGGTGAGCAGCCTGCCGTTGGATATCCACCTGATGATCGAGGACGCCGACCGCTGGGCGCCCGGATACGCCGAGCTGGGCGCCGCCTCGGTCACTTTCCACGCCGAGGCGGCGGCAGCACCGGTCAAGCTCGCCCGGGAATTGCGCTCTATCGGCGCCAAAGCGGGGTTGGCGCTACGCCCAGCCACCCCGGTGGAGCCCTATCTGGACCTGCTCGGCGAAATTGACCTCTTGCTCATCATGACCGTCGAGCCAGGGTTCGGTGGACAACCTTTTCTCGATTTCACGCTGGAAAAAATCAGGCGCGCGGCGCGGGCCATCGGTGCTGCGGCCGTGCCAGTGGCGCTGCAGGTCGACGGCGGAATCACCGAGGAAACAATTGGGCGCGCGGCCGACGCCGGAGCCACCGTCTTCGTGGCAGGTTCAGCGGTCTATGGCGCGCAGCAGCCGGAGGAGGCCATCAGTCGGCTGCGGGCGGCAGCGGAAGGGTCAGCACGATCCGGACCGCGCTGATTGTTGCGGCCGCTTCCTGAAGAATGCGTAAGCGGGGGTCGGCGACCGTCATGAACGGCAGGTGCGCAAGACCGGCGTAAGGTGCGAGTTCGCGTTCACGCAGAGCCTGCGCGGCGAGGTTCTGGTCCCCGCCGCATTGCAGCACCTGCGGGGGATGGGCGCGGAAAATAGCTGCAGCCCGCTCCGCGGCCGAGTGCGCCAGCGCCGAGGCCTGGTTTGCCCTACGCCGGGCGAAGCGCTGTTGCGACCAGCCGCCGGCAGCCGTCCGGGACTGGACGTATCCGGTGCCAGTCTTCGAGGCGATGAGCGTTCCTGCGGAGGATACTCCGGTGGCATAGCCTCCGCGTCGCAGGAGGAAAATCCCAATGACAGCCCCGTGTGGTGCGCCCGCAGCCAATGAATCGATCGTGGTGGGCGCAGCGGGCAGGGTTCGCTGCGCGGCCAGCGCATCGGTCAGAGGTGAGGACAGGACCGCTGTGCAACCGTTTTCTCCGACAATCCGCAGTTGGCTCGCCTCGCTGGTGCTGGAATACCCGCCGTTGCCCGCAGCGAAACGTTCGACCCATCCGTGGAGCCGGTCCGGCTGAACCAGCACCGTACGGGTATCTGCCATACGTTCACAGTAGCCTTGGGCGTGTGAATGATCTATTCAGCGCTGACGAGGATCCCGACGCCGGTCCAGGGCAGCAGGGACGCAGCAGCCGGGCGCTCAGCCCGCTGGCCGTGCGCATGCGTCCGCGCACCCTCGACGAGGTGGTTGGACAGCAGCACCTGCTTGGCGCCGGCTCGCCGTTGCGTGCGCTGGCGGACGACCATGAAATAGTTGGCCCGGCGGGTCCCTCGTCCGTGATTCTCTGGGGGCCACCCGGCACCGGTAAAACCACGCTGGCCCATGTAATCGCCCGTGGCCAGGGGCGCACCTTCGTGGAACTTTCGGCGATCACCGCGGGAGTGAAGGACGTCCGGCGGGTCATGGACGATGCGCTCACGGCGCGGGATCTCTACCGGCGCACGACCATCCTCTTCCTGGATGAAATCCACCGTTTCAACAAGGCACAGCAAGACGGGTTTCTGCCGCATATGGAGGATGGCACGATCCTCTTGGTTGGTGCCACCACCGAAAACCCGAGTTTCGAGTTGAACGCGGCCCTGCTCAGCCGGGCGCAAGTGCTGGTGTTGACGCGGCTTGCGCTGGCCGATCTGGAGCGGCTCGCACAGCGCGCCGAGCAAGAGCTGGGCCGTTCCCTGCCGCTCGACGGACCGGCGCGCGAGGCGCTGCTGGACATGGCCGATGGTGATGGGCGCGCGCTCTTGAATCTCATCGAACAGGTTGCGGCGTGGAAGGTTCCGGGCAAGCTTGACAGCACCGCGCTCGCCTCTCGCCTGATGAAGCGCGCCGCAAAATACGACAAATCGGGGGACGAGCATTACAATCTGATCTCGGCCTTGCACAAATCGGTGCGCGGCTCTGATCCCGATGCCGCGCTCTATTGGCTGGCGCGCATGCTGACGGGGGGCGAGGACCCTCGGTATCTCGCGCGCCGCATCCTGCGCATGGCGATCGAGGATATCGGCCT
>DGBL01000164.1:0-4356 GCA_002384315.1 Micrococcaceae bacterium UBA4005
TGGCGCTGACTGTTGGCTACTCGCTGTTTGCGGCCCGCGTCAGTGGCACGCCGCCCACCCTCGCCTCCGTTCCTCTTCCCTCGCTCTCGGTGTCGCCCGGTGTCGGGCAGGGCCCGGATGGGTCTCAGACGGAACCGGCCTTCCTGGCCGCTCCGTCAATCACGGGTTCCGCGGCGCCAGCCGGCGCTGGAACGGTAGTCGTCCATGTCGCCGGCGCGGTAAAACGGCCAGGAATCGTCGAACTGCCGGGGACATCGCGCATCTTTGAGGCCATCAGGATGGCCGGGGGAATGCTGGCTGAGGCCGACGCGAGCCGGATCAATCTCGCGGAACCGGTGCAGGACGGCACCCAGATCTATGTGCCGGTCCAGGGGGAAAACCCAGACCCGGGAGCCGGGACCGCAATCCGGGGAGAAAGTTCAGCAGCTGGCGATGCTGGTATCGGTCCCGTTGATTTGAACCGCGCGTCCTCCGAGGAACTGCAGGCGCTGCCCCGGGTCGGGCCGGTACTCGCAGAGCGGATCATTGCGTGGCGGACTGAGCAAGGGCCGTTCACTAGCACCGAAGAGCTCGATGCGGTGCCTGGAATCGGCCCGGCCATGTTGGAGGCATTACTTCCGCTCGTCAGCGTCTCCTGAACTGACGGTACGGATCAGTGCCAGTGCGGATCAGTGCAGGAGCGGCCAGTCAGCCGGCGCCGGTTCCTATCCCGCCGCGCGATCTGAGACTCGTGCTGCCAGCCGCGGCGGCATGGGTGACTGCTGCGTCGGCAACCAAACTCGAGTCGGGGCAGGCACTTCTGGCCGCGACAGTGTTCGTACTGATCTGCCTGTCATGCCTGCTGTTCATCTTCCTGAGCCACGGCCTGCAGCTAATCCGACTGCTCGTGCTGCCGGCAGCCGTAGCCGCGCTGATCCTGCTAGCAGTTGCAGGTGCCCTCGACGGGAGCCAGAGCGGCCAGGTGGAGGATGCAGCGCAGGCTGGCGGAACCTTGAAGGTCAGACTCACCCTCAACTCCGACGCCACAGCACTTGGTCCCGATACCTACACCGGCGAACAGCGCTTCCTCGTGGAGGCAACCGTCCGTGAAGGCCGCTATCTGGGGACTGAATTTCGGGCGGCTGCCCCAGTGACCATCATCGGAGACGACCGCTGGTCCGAAGCCGCTGTAGGCGATCAGGCCACGGTAACCGCCAAGGCTTCCGTTCCGCAGGCGAACTCACGGGCGCTCGCGTTACTTGTGCCGTTGAGCGCTCCGCGACTTACGCGTAGTACCGGGTGGATGGCGTACACCCATGAACTCCGGACGGAATTCGCGACGATGGCCGCCGGACTCTCCAGCCAGGACGGCGGACTGCTGCCTGGAATGGTGATCGGAGACCGCAGCACGCTGCGCCCGACGCTCAGTGAAGACATGCAGGCAACCGGATTGACGCATCTGACCGCGGTTTCGGGCGCCAACTGCTCCTATGTGATCGCGTTCACTTTTCTCGTGCTTCGTTCGCTGCGGGCGCCGCGGTTCCTCGCCGCGTGCATCGCAGTACTAGCCTTGCTGGGGTTTGTACTTCTCGTCCGCCCGGAGCCGAGCGTACTCCGGGCCGCCGTCATGGGCGCGATCGGAGTTTTTGGAGTATTGAGCGGGCGCGGAAAGCTCTCCCTGACGCTGCTCCTGCTCTCGATCATCGCGCTGCTTGCGGCCGATCCGTGGCTTCATTCCTCCTATGCGTTCATTCTTTCCGTGGCGGCGACTAGCGGGCTGATCCTCGTGGGGCCGCTCCTTGCAGCAAGATTGTCAGGTCTAATGCCGCTAGCGGCAGCCCAGCTAGTGGCGGTGCCGCTCGCGGCACAGCTTTTCTGCATGCCCGTCCTCGTCTTGCTCCAACCGGTCGTTCCCCTCTACGCGCTCCCGGCAAATATTCTCAGCGGCCCGGCGGTGCCCTTTGTCACTATCCTGGGAATGATTGCCGTTCTCGCCATGATCATGAGCCCCAGTCTGGCGCCTCCCGTGATCCTCGCGGCACAGGTCGGGACCACCTGGGTCGCCGGCGTCGCGACCAGGTTCGCGCAGGCCCCCGCCAGCGGGTTGGAGTGGCCACAGGGCCCGGCAGGCGTCCTGGTAAGCGCTGCCCTGAGCGCGGCGGTGGTGGGAGCTTTCGCGGCCTCCGGCATGCTGCGCCGGGTGCTAGTGCGCTGCTTCGCCCGGGTGCGTTCAGCGCGCTGGCTGCGCTGGGTGGCTTTAGGCTGCGCGCTAGGCCTCATGATCATCCACCTCACCCCGCTCGGGGGTCGCAATACCACCACTCCGGCGTGGGACATTGCTGCGTGCGATGTGGGCCAGGGAGATGCCTTCGCCGTACGGACTGGTGAAAATTCCGCCATGGTTATCGACGCCGGCCCCGACCCGGAACGGATCGATCAGTGCCTGCGGCAATTGTCCGTGACCACGGTGGTGTTGCTGGTTCTCACGCACCTCCATGAGGACCACTACGCAGGTGCGCCGGGAGTGTTCCGCGGCAGAACTGTGCAGTCGCTTGCTTATTCGTCAGCTGAAACAAGCCTGCCGTCCGAGGTGCTAATCCCGGCAGTCGAAGCCGGAATCACGCCGGAACTGATTTCCACGGATAGCTCCGGTGGCTGGGGTCGTGTCCGATGGGCAGGACTATGGCCGCAGCCAGGTGCGCGCCCCGCATCGGAAAACGATGCGAGCGCTGTCCTTGAGGTGACGGTAACCTCACCCGAAGGACGGTTCCGAACCCTCTTTACCGGCGATATTGAGCAGACTGCTGCCGCGCGGATGCTCCGGGCCAACCCGCACCTCATGAGCGCCGGCGTGGATGTGCTGAAAATTTCGCACCACGGCGCACGTAATGGCGGCGCGAAAGTGATCAGTGACCTCAATGCCAGGGTGGGGCTAATCTCCTCCGGGGCAGGGAACAGCTACGGCCATCCGCACCGCGAGATCGTTGAACTGCTGGAGCGCGAAGGCATGTACGCAGCCCGTACCGATCAGCTCGGCTCGATCGGCATGACGGTGCACGGCGCAGAGCTTCAGATACGAAGTCTTCCACGCTGAATACCCGCAGCCCCCACGCGGAGCCGACGCGCTCACTTGGCGGAAGACGGCCAGCGTGGCATTGTTGATCCTCGCACCATTAGCAGCGGAAATGAAGGCACAGTGGTAACAGCGCAGAGCAGTAAAAACCCCGGCGGCACCGCAGCTTCCAAGGCGAGTGCCAGCATTGGATGGCGGCACGTCCAGCCAGCTCCGCTCATACTGCTCAGCGGTCCAGAAGATTATATCGCCTCCCGGGCTTCGGCCTCGCTGCGCACGCAGGTTCGGCAGCTGCACCCGGGCGCTGAACTCGTCGCACTCGATGCGCTCCGCTATGAAGCTGGCGAGCTGACGCTCCACGCAAGCCCGTCGCTCTTCGGTGAATGGAAAATTATTGAGGCTGCTGGCCTTGCCCAGATGAACGACGACTTTCTGCGTGATGCGCTGGAATATCTGGCAGACCCTGCCCCGGAGGTGATACTTGTGCTACGCCATAGCGGCGGAAACCGGGGGAAAAAGCTTCTCGACGCGTGCAAATCCGCTGGAGCGCTCGTGGTGGACTGCCAACCACTCAAACGCGACGCTGAAAAGCTCGAATTTGTGGCTGATGCCTATCGTGAAGCCAGGGCACGGATTGATCCGGACGCCGCTCGGGCACTGGTTTCAGCTGTCGGATCCCAACTCGCCGACCTCGCAGCTGCCTGCCAGCAACTCATTGCCGACACGGTGGGGACGACGACCGCCGAGACGGTCGAAAAATACTACGGCGGACGAATCGAAGCTACAGGTTTCAAAGTGGCCGACGCGGCACTCTCGGGACGCACGGCGCAGTCGCTTGCCGCGCTGCGGCACGCGCTGGCGACCGGAGCCGATCCGGTTCCGCTAGTGGCAGCTCTGGCAATGAAAGTTCGTGCCGTGGCGCGGGTGCACAGCACGCGCGGGTCCGCGGCCAGCCTGGCTCGCACCCTGGGCATGGCGCCGTGGCAGATTGACCAGGCGCGCCGGGAAGCGCAACGGTACAGCGCAGAATCATTAGCCGCGTGCGTACGGGCGGTTGCCGATGCCGATGCGCAGGTCAAGGGGGGCTCGCGCGACGCCGTGTACGCCCTCGAGCGTGCCGTTACCATCATCGCGCTCGGCGGAAGTCGGTACGAAGCGTAGCCATTAAAAACAGTGATGCCATTAAAAAGCAGTGACCGGCCTCGCGGGCCGGTCACTGCAGGGTAACGCCGTGCGTAACGCTTAGAGCGCGTTGACGCGCTTGGAAATAGCCGACTTGCGGTTCGCGGCGTTGTTCTTGTGGA